>JABILI010000103.1 GCA_018654575.1 Porticoccaceae bacterium | reverse complement strand
GGTATTCTGAACTGCCCGGTATTGACCCGGGTACAGTCGATAATCCTGAAGATTATTTCAATTTAATGGTGACCGATGGTTTGTCGCCCACGGGTAACGCAAAAGATCAGTTCCATTACAGTGAAGATACTGAGGTTTATAACCAATATTACTCTGGGGTATCCGCAGGCTATGGTGTACGCTTTTTTATTATTGCTAGTAGCCCACCGCGAAAAATAGTTGTTGGCTACAATGAACCTAATTCTCCTGCCTCAGCAGCTAATCTGTCACGTGGAGCCGAAATCATTTCAATCGATGGGGAAGCGATCGAAGATAGTAACAATGTCGACGTACTTAATGCCGGTTTATTCCCTGAAACTCTAGGAGAGACACACACGTTTGTGGTGAGAGATTTAAACGCTACAGAAGATCGAACTTTTACAATGACTAGCGCAGAGACAATCTCAGTGCCAGTCAAAAATATTACTACATTTGATGTGGCTGGGACAAAAGTGGGTTACTTAACATTCAATTCGCACATCAAACCTGCGGAAACCCAGCTTATTGATGCTATTAGCCAGCTTAGGGTGAGCAATGTCGAAGAGCTGGTTCTAGATATGCGCTACAACGGTGGCGGCTATCTTACTATTGCGGCAGAGCTTGGCTACATGGTCGCAGGTCCTATGGCTGACGGTCTAATTTTTGATGAATTAACATTCAATGACAAATATACCGAGCGAGATCCGATTAACAACAACATCATAGAGCCTTCTAGGTTTGAGTCCACGGCGGCAGGATTTGATGCGCCCACTAATCCAACACCGGCAGGAACTGCTTTGCCCAGCCTTAGCCTTAGCCGGGTTTTTGTGTTATCCAGTGGAGGCACGGCGTCAGCCAGTGAAGCCTTAATTAATGGCCTACGTGGCGTTGATGTCGAGGTCATCCTTGTCGGAGGAGCAACGCGTGGGAAACCCTACGGATGGTATGCCCTTGATAATTGCGGCACTACCTATAGCACTATTCAATTTAAAGGTTCTAACGAAAAAGGGTTTGGTGACTACAGTGATGGTTTCTTACCGGTAGCCAGCGCTGATCTTTCAGGTGCCGAGGTAACGGGGTGCGAAGTGGCTGATGATCTGTCTCATGCCTTAGGTGATGTCAACGAAGGTCGACTATCAGCCGCACTTGGCTTTATTGAAGCGGGTGCTTGCCCATCTGAGTCTGTTTCTGCATTTGGGTTATCTAGTAAATCTCCAGCTGATTCGTCTCATCCGTTATCGGCGGTTTCTGGTAAGCTCATCCAGCCAGATTTGGGTACGGTGATAGTGAGATAACGTTCTGGGGCGGTCGATTACAGCTAAAATTGACTGCCCTTGCAACGCAAGCCGTCGTTTTAATGAGCACTTAAAAATTCGACTACAACATCAGGGATTCGTTGTCGATAAGGTAATTAATGGCGGCTTTCTTAGGTATACTAGCTTCAAAATTAAGAAGTTGTGTTGGCATAGTAAACAAAAAAACAATAGCAGAGATAAAATTCAATGGATGACCAAAAAACCCCAAGCAAAAGCTATCGTACCTTTGCCCTCGTCCTCCTCACCACCGTCTATGGCTTTAATTTCATCGATCGACAAATTGTGGGTATTTTGGCCCCCTTTATTCAAGAGGATCTCGGTCTTACAAATACCCAATTGGGACTGTTAATAGGGTTAGCCTTCGCGACATTCTACACCTGTGTTGCTATTCCCATTGCCTGGTTGGCAGACCGTTATAATCGAGTAAATATCCTCTCGATTGCACTGGCTACCTGGAGTGGTTTTACCGCATTGACAGGCATGGCGGGTAATTTCATGCAGATGGGCTTTGCTCGTATGGGGGTTGGTATAGGTGAAGCGGGGGGAAGCCCGCCATCCCATTCGATCATCTCAGATATGTATCCCAAAGAAGAGCGTGCAGGGGCATTAGGCGTCTACGCAATGGGTATTCCTCTAGGGATTATGGCGGCTTATTTTGCGACAGCTTCGTTGATGGGTTCTTCTGGTCAGGACGTTGATTGGCGGCGTATCTTTATTTTTCTTGGTGTCACAGGAGTATTTTTAGCTGTAATTGTCAGGCTAGTTTTGCGCGAGCCGGTTCGAGGGGCAATGGAGTTTGATAATCGCACTGATATTGTTCAGCCACCTTTTAGTGAGTCGCTCAAGACTTTACTTAAAATACCGGCTTGGTGGGCGATGTGTTTCGGAATCGCTTTTGGGTCCTTTGTTTCTTATGCTACCGCGGCATTCCAGACCAAATATTTGGTCATTCTTGATCCTAGTTTCGATTTTCAAACCTTGGTAATTGTTTTAGGTGTTATTAACGGCACGACTTATGCAGGCGGCGCTTTTTTTGGTGCAAAGCTAGCAGACAAATGGGGTGCTAAAGACATACGAGCCTATGGCTGGCTGCCGGCTATCGCGATAGCCGTATGTTTACCAGTTGGTATACTTAGTTTCTGGGTAGCATCGGTTTGGACTCATCTAGCCTGCACAACAATTTTCTTACTATTTTTGGGTATCTATCTGGGACCAAGTTTTGCGATCGCACAAACTTTGGCGCCGGTTAATATGCGCGCTATGTCCACAGCATTATTCTTTTTTATCTTGAACATGGTAGCTCTAGGTGGTGGACCGACATTTACTGGCTGGTTGATAGATGTATTTAAGCAGGGTAATCCTGATCTGGAGTCTATGCGCTATGCTATGACAGTTACCTATTGCATGTTTATTCCTTCAATTATTAGCTTTTTGGTTGTTGCCCGTGTACTACCAAAAGATTGGGCAGCCGCAGAAAAGCGTAACCTGGACCTAGCTAAGAAAGAGTAGATAGATCGGTGTCTTAGTTCATTTCGGTAATCGCTTGATAGGTTAAGTTCCGAAATTTAGATCTGATCGATTCGGGACTTAATATCCGTTGTATCATCAAGATGGCAACCAATTCATGCTCTGGATCAACCCAAAACAATGTTCCGGCCATGCCTCCCCAAGTGTAGGTACCAACTTCAGCTGCAGATAACCTCTGCTCGCCTGTTGCCACCCCCACCCCCAGACCAAAGCCAATAGTGTCCCCAGTATTAGGGCGATCACTATAGCCCTTAGAGCTAGTATCGGTGAGTTGATTACGCCGGATCAAGGCAATAGTAGTTGGGCTTAGCAGTCGCACACCATTTAATTCACCACCGTTTAGGAGCATCTGTGCAAAGCGCAAATAGTCCCCTGCAGTGCTGATAAGCCCGCCACCACCTGAAAAAAGTAACACAGGCTTAACATAGTCACTCGTTTCTGGTTGGTCAATTACTATCAGTTTTCCATCTTCACCAACCAAATGATTGGTTCCGAACCGAGCAATTTTATCTGTGGGGATTTCGAAGAAGGTATCTTCCATCTCTAATGGGTCGAATATTTCTTGCTGTAAAAATTGATCCAGAGATTGTCCTGAAATCACCTCAATCAGTCGCCCCAGAATATCCACAGACATACTGTATACCCACTGTGACCCCGGCTGGTAGAGTAGTGGAAGACTGGCTATAGTTTTGGACAATTCATCGAGATCCTTGACTTCCCATTCTATTCCGTCGCCTCGGTATCTAGTTAAATCAATCATGGCACGATCACCCCAGAGGGCCTCTCGGTAGAGCTCGTCTACCTCAGTATTGTTGAAAATGCCATAGGTGAGCCCGGCGGTGTGACTTAATAATTCTCGAATGGTTGGAGCATGATCCGGGTTGACAAGGTTACCATTGACTAAGACTTTTACGTTGGAAAATTCCGGTAAATAGTTGGCAATGGGATCATCTAGTTGAAATTTACCTTGTTCAAAAAGTAACATCGCAGCAACACTAGTGATCGGTTTTGACATCGAGTAAATACGAAATAAAGAATCTTTTTGCATAGGCTCACCCGTGTCGAAATTCAGGACACCGGTTGGCTCGAAATGAACAATCTTACCCTTTCGGGCGACCAACGTTACACTTCCAGCTATGGCTTCCTGATCCACATATGTCTGCATTAAAGTACCAATACGCGCAAGTCGATCTGTCGACATGCCAGCCCTTTCTGGCCTCGTCGCACTTAAGTCCGCTCCAGTTACACAAGCTGAAGCCAGTATTAATATAGCCAGTAGAAATGTTTTCATTCTCATTGCTTATCTCTGTATTTGTTATATGGAAATTATTTGCCTTCAGTCTAAGGTTAAACGCATCAGGAGTCTAAGTCACTAGCAAAAATAATTGTTATTTTGTCTTTTGAGCCACTATAGATTGATGAGCGCGCCAAATCAGGTTAAATGTTAATTAGGTGGTGTTTGAATAGACTCAATATGTATTTTTACTGGTAAACTAGCCATTCAGTATTAATTGATAGTAAGAAGGGGTTTTAGGATGTTGAGCAGGCTTATAGGACTTAGACGATTAACTGTAATTCTATTGGTGACGGGATTGATGTTTATGGTGACCGCTCACGCACAGATGCCTGTTTCAGCTGCACCTGTTGATGCGCGAGTCTACTTTATTGAACCTGAGAACGGACAAGTCTTTTCCTTTCAAGATGGAAAGGGAATTGAGATTAAATTTGGTCTGAGCGGCATGGAGGTTTCACCTGCGGGCATGGAGGCGCCCAATTCGGGCCACCATCATTTGTTGATCAATATGGATCAGTTGCCAGATCTTAACCTACCCCTACCAGCCACCGATCAAGTGCGGCATTTTGGTAAAGGACAAACTAGCACCAAGGTTAGTTTGCCACCCGGTAAACACAGATTGCAGCTGTTATTGGGTAATCATGTCCATATTCCACATAGTCCTGCGGTAATGTCTGAAATTATCGAGATTGAGGTTAAATAATATCTATTCGCTTTTTATTGCAACCTCAGGTTAGCGGTGGAAACTTTTAGTAAAAAGGAGCTATGAAATGAAACAAGGTTTAGTAGAGCGCCGACAGTTTCTAAAAAAATTAGGCTTAGGTGCGGCAGGTATTTCCGCAGCCGCTGTAATGGCTGGGGGTTTGTCTCAGGTTAAGCAAGGCGGCGTTGTTGCCAAAGAAGAGCTTGATAAATTATCCGAAAAATACGCCAGACTGGACAAGCGTTCAAAGTTAATGATGCGGGGAATGTTTGTCTTGCTCGGCATTGATGTACTGCTGTTTATATAACCTCAAAGACCGGCAGGCAGAGACGTTAAATTTTAAGACAATCCTAATGGAGACAAGCCCATCGCAGATTGGGCTGTAATAAGGATCTATGATTAAGACTTCAAGAAATACGATTTTAACGGCAATTTTGTTGTTATCAGCTCTTTGTGTGGGTGCTTGTGCTGATAGGAGTGACCCTAACCCATTGCCTGATTTCAGCATCCACACAGACGTTAAGCAGAAAAAAATGGCCTTCTTTAACTATATTTTTCCCTTGATTAACGAGCAGAATCAGCTGATACGAGATCAGCGAGAAAGACTGCTTGTTTTAGCTGGGACAGCTTCTGAAAATCAAAATAAAGCTGACCAGAAGTTTATTACAGAACTGGCTGGGTACTACAAAGTTGATGCTGAGTCGCTCAACAAGACGGTTATTGAGACACTGTTGTTGAGGGTTGATCAGGTTCCTGCTTCCTTGGCATTGGCCCAAGCTGCCATGGAATCTGCCTGGGGTACGTCAAGGTTCGCCGTGCAAGCCAATAATTTATTTGGGCAGTGGTGTTATGAAGAAGGATGCGGTCTCGTTCCACTAAGGCGCAATGCTGGATCAAAACACGAGGTGGCAAAATTTGATAGCGTAAGTAATGCTATCAGGTCTTACCTTCGCAATATTAATACTCATAGAGCCTATAGCGATTTAAGGGAGCACCGAGCCATCTTGCGTGATGAGGGCAAGACGGTGAGCGGTCATTTATTGGCTGAAAACCTGATCGACTATTCAGAGATGCGTGAAGCCTATGTTCATGAAATTCAGGCTGTCATACGAATCAATAAGTTGGGTCAGTACGATTCCGATTTAACGCAATAATCTATTGAGTAGAAGATATCAGTCAAGCATGCTCTGCAGTTCGCCGCTCGCTATAAGGGCTTTTAGGTCACTGGATCCACCAATCAATACGCCTTTAATGAATATCATTGGGAACGTGGGCCAGCCAGACCACATTTTAAGAGCATTGCGCCGCCGCCATAGTTTAAAATAGCTGCCGTATTCAAGATAGGTATAGTCTAGATTGATTTCATCCAGCGCCTTCCGCGCTCTTTTTGGTGCAGGGTTTTGCGCCATACCAACGACGACAATGTTATTATCGATAACGGCCGTCTGTACCTCAACAATAATATCTCGGTGAGCGTCGGCTACCACGTTTTGAATACTGGGATGTATGTTGCTGGTCTCTAGAATAGGTCTAGTCATTGTCGCTATTATCCTTTAAAAAGGGTTTAACATAGTGAATTCGAACGTCTGGACGAGAGCATAAAGGATTATTAAGGTTTGCAGTGAGAATTAGTGACGAATATGTGGAACTCCATGATAAATTTACGTATCTGTGCAGTCGATCTATTATGGTAAGTCGTTAAGTTTAATATTGAGGTTATCTAGCCTTTGTCTTTAGAATGATAAGAATTAATTTAAGAGTGACAGGCGTATGAGTAAAATATCGAGAATAGTGTTAGTGACCGCTGGTGGTTCGGGAATAGGACTCGCTATCGCCAAGCATTTTGCGGCTCAAGGGTGCAGAGTACATATCTGCGATATAGCACAGCAGGCTATTGATGATTTGAAATCTGAGCTTCCTGATATTACTGCAACCTGTGCCGACGTTTCTCAAGTAGCGCAGGTAGATAAGGTATTTGACGACCTTCATAGCCTGTACGGTGGGCTTGATATATTAGTTAACAATGTCGGTATAGCAGGGCCGACGGCAGCAGTTGAAGATATTCGCGTTGAAGACTGGGAAAATACGATTAATATAGATCTAAACAGTATTTTTTATGTCACGCGCAAAGCAGTTCCCTTGCTGAAAAAGTCGAAGGGCAACATGATTAACATGTCCTCTAGTGCGGGGTTATTTGGTTTTCCTCTTCGCTCCCCCTATGCCGCGGCAAAGTGGGCGATTATTGGATTAACCAAGACCTGGGCAATGGAGCTTGGTCCCCATGGCGTGCGCGTGAATGCTATCTGCCCGGGAAGTGTTAATGGACCACGCATAGACCGCGTTATTGACTCAGACGCAAAGACCAGAGGTGTTTCACCGCAGTCAATCCGCGATGTTTATTTACGTCAGAATTCACTTAGAGTCTTTGTCGAGGCAGAGAACATCGCTGAAACTATTGATTTCCTTTGCTCTAAAGCAGCCCAGCATATCACTGGGCAGGCAATTCCTATTGACGGGCACACAGAGGGTTTATCCAACTGGTTGGATTGATCAGCAAAGGAACTTAACATTATTTATAGGAACAATTTATGAAAGCAGGATGGTTTGAAAAATTTGGTGCAGCAGAAGACGTTATTAAGCTCGGTGAGCAGCCAAAACCGACAGTTGGAGTGGGGCAAGTTTTAGTGAAACTAGCGACCAGTGGAGTGAATCCTTCAGACGTTAAAAAGCGCGCCGGAGCATTTCCTCATTTACTCGACAACGGTTTGGTAATTCCTCACAGTGATGGTGCTGGCATCGTTGAGGCCGTTGGTAAAGGAGTATCGGACAGTCGACTAGGGCAACGAGTGTGGGTTTACCAAGCCCAATATGGACGCCTTTTGGGCACCGCTGCAGAATACATTAGCCTGGATGCTAACCGGGCCGTGGCCTTACCAGACAATACAGACTTCACTGTGGGTGCCTGTCTAGGCATTCCAGCTATGACGGCACACAGATGCGTTCATGCTGATGGTGATGTTAGAGGCAAGACACTATTGGTGACTGGTGGTGCAGGGCGTGTCGGCTATTATGCAATTCAGTGGGCACGGATGGCCGGAGCAACGGTTATTGCGACTGCGAGTAATGCAGTAGACAAGGCCTTGTGCCTAGAGTTAGGCGCTAGTCAGGTAGTTAACCACCGACAGTTAGATTGGGCTCAGCAGGTATTGCAAGCAACTGAGGGTAAAAAAGTTGATCGCGTTATTGATGTTGAGTTTGGCGCCAACTTACCCGAAGTCCTCAAATGCATTGCCACCAACGGGGTGATTGCAACCTACTCATCCACCCAGGTACAGCAACCCTCGATCCCTTTTTTAGACATGATGTACATGGACCTTACATTGCGTATGATTATTGTTTATGCCATGCCTGAGACTGCAAAAGCACAGGCAATAAAGGATATTACTGACGCTTTAGAAGCAGAAACGCTGCAACACAGAATAGCTCATATAGTGTCTTTAGATAGTTTAAGTCAGGGGCATGAATTGATTGAGCAGGGTGGCTTTGGTGGTTGTGTCGTGATTTCAATGGAGTAATTAACAAATGATCTTAGTGAAGAAGCTATGGTCGAAATTGTGTGTTTTATGCGTGCTACTGTCGGCCAGTGCCTGCAATATGAGCACCAACTCGGACTCCCCTGAGAGGCCTTTACTACGCTTGAATGATGTTTCAGTCTTTGAGGGACAACGATCTGAGGATGGTATAACCGAGTCATTTTTAGGTGTGCCTTTTGCGCAGCCACCAGTGGCTGCGCTTAGGTGGGCACCACCACAACCATTACAAATGACCCAAGGTATTTATCAGGCTGATACATTTGCACCCGCATGCATGCAAGGGGATCATATTGCCAAGTGGTATCAAAATGTAGCCGCTGAATTCGGCGGAGATCCAACTCTAATAAAGCAACCCAAGGTCAGCGAAGACTGCCTATACCTTAACCTTTGGCGGCCAGTGCAAGATAAAGAAAATCCTCAGGCACTGCCAGTGATTGTATATATCCATGGTGGAAGCAATAAAGCAGGCTGGTCCTATGAGCCTAATTATATTGGTCATAACTTGGCCGCAAAGGGCGTTATCGTGGTGTCAATCGCTTATCGTGTTGGCGTGTTTGGGTTTTTCTCTCACCCCTCACTCGTCCCGGCAAATTTTGGCTTGCTTGACCAAGTTGCTGCACTGCAGTGGGTCACTGATAATATTGAGAACATCGGTGGTGATTCACAAAACATTACGGTGATGGGCGAGTCAGCAGGGGCCAACAATATAGACTACCTCATGGTCATGCCTTCTAGTAAGGGTCTCTTTTCTAAAGTAATTCATCAAAGTGGAGGCTCCTCCTTGACCAATCGCAGTGTTAGAGAGGCTCATTTGGCATTGGGCCATGTTTTTGCACAACAGACAGTAGGCGATGACGTCGATGATCCTATACAGGCAATGAGACAACTGTCTGCTGACACTATTTCACAGGCCGCAGACACAGTTTTTAAGAATCATTATTTTGATGCAGTGGTCGATGGACACAGTGTAATGGAGTCCATTATGGACTCCCTAAGAACTGGGAAAATGCATGCGGTTGATTTGTTAATAGGGTCAAACGATGATGAATGGTTAATGTATATGGGTGATCAACCTGATATCGAAGGATGGTTGGACGCCGAGGTTGCACCATCAAGTGTAGGTACATTACATGCGATTTTGGCAGATGAAACCGATGACCGGCGAAAATTGGATTTATTACGTACTGCAAAATACTATGTCTGTCCTTCGCTGGTACTTGCTGAAGAGGTGTCCAATGTTGGACGAAGAGCTTGGGTATATCACTTTACCCGTCAACGTGAGGGTGATTTAGCCGCGACGATGGGCGCATATCATGGGGCAGAACTGCCCTATGTTTTTGATACCCATGATGTTTGGTTGCCCACCGTTGATGCTGACCATAGGCTCACTAAAGTCATGCAGAGTTATTGGGTAAACTTTGCTACCAACGGCAATCCTAATCAGTCAGACCTGCAACCTTGGCTTCCGTTTAAAAGTGACTCAAGAAAAATTCAATCTATTGGTGATACGCTTTACTCGTCGGAGCACCCCAGTCAGCCACTGTGTGCATTTTTGTCGCCCACATAAAATCAACAGATAAAAGAGACCCATTCCTATGATCTTATACAAAGGCATCAGCCATCCCGGACTTTGCGATGTAATGGGCCACATGACCACACGTCACTATGTGGCTATGTTTGACGATGCATCCTATCACCTGCTTTACACCGTCTTTGGTTGGACTGGAGCCCAGGCTAAAGCGGCAGGAAAAGGTTGGGCAGACGTTCGACACGTCATAGAGTACCAAGATGAGGTTGCCGAGGGTGACTTGCTAGAAATTACCGGCGCTCTTACTAAGCTGGGCACTAAATCGATAACAGTACTTTATACCATGCACAATATTAGCAAAGGGACTGTCGCGGCAACATTAGAAAGCACTAGTGTCTTCTTTGATTTGAATGCAAGAAAAGCTATTCCCATGACTGCCGAAATGCGATCAGGGGCTGAGCCATACCTAGATACAGCCGAAAACTAGGGCATTAAGCTACTAGAGCCAAAGTACGATGACTTTAGCTATTACTTAGCAGAATAAACTCCGCGGTTACTTAATTTCCTACCTGCAAAATATAGTTGGCCACGGCCAACTGAGTTTCAGCATCCAGGTAATTTTGTGCGGGCATCTCAGGATAATTTTCACGCATAGGTACTGGCGCATTAATATAGTTTACTAGCGCCTCGGGACGGTTAGCGTACAACGCCTGAATCTCTTGTACAGACGGACCAATCAGTCTGCCAGCATAAGCATGGCAACCGGTACAAACGCCTAGATAGGCAATCTCACCGCGCTCTGAAGGAAGTATTACCCGTGGTTGTGCGCCACCGGCCAGCAGGTAATTGTCGATATCATCGGTATTGGTGAAGTCGCAATCGGTAAAGTCACTAATGCCAACAGTTTTGTAACGGTGGCGATTATTAATACAGCTACCTTCGGTTGGCCCTATCTGAAAGATATCAATATCACCGGTATGCAATTCCGTTAATGCAAAGGCTCGCACCGCATCAATAGTGTCATAGCCATTGTTAAGCATGACGTTATCTAAAATCATCGCGCCATCTGCATTGGGGTCAGACTCAGGGTCTAACGTTAGATTATCTGCATTACCATGGTCAGTAATTAAAATGCCAGCAGTTTTATGGTTACTAATAATATTACCTTCCACCACCACATCATCGGCCGCCATAATTAAAATGCCCGTACCGGCGGGTATACCAGCAACGGTGGAGCCTGGCGCGCCAAAGTTGGGGGTGTTGTTATCCATAATAAAATTATTTCGAATAATGACATCATAGGTATCTTTGACGGGCAGGCCTGGGGTGATAAACGCCAAAATACCGCCGGTGTTGTGATGAGTATGATTGTGCTCAACAATGGCATGACGACTGTTTTCTATTTCAATACCAGCAACGCTATCAAATACCTCGTTGTAGGCCACATGAATATTATCACTCATGCCAACATAGATTGCCGCATCGGCTATGCCCGACACTACGTTGTGTTCAATTAGACCATTTTTGCCCAGCTGGGGGAAAATGCCATAAATGCCTGTATCAATAATTAGGTTGTTGCGAATCTCAAAATTATTGCCGGCTTGGCTCATAATGCCATTGCCTTTGTAGTCGATTATCTTGAAGTTCTCGATAATAATATTATTACCAGAATACAGAATGGCATCGTTAAGCGTCTTTAGACCATCAAGGGTTGCTCGCTCCCCTTCGACAATCACACCCAGTAAATGAATGTCATCTTTGTCGATATAAACTGTCTCTGAATAAGTACCCGGCATGACCTGAATAGTGTCCCCTGGCTGTGCTAACTCAACCGCGGCTTGAATCAAGTCACCTGGGTTTACCACGTGAGTTTTTCCCTCAGTGGTTCTTAGTTTAATCGCACGGCTTGATGCAGCCTCTGTCGCCTGTTCATTCACATAGCCGCCAGCATAGCTTTTACCACCGGCACTGCTGGTGATCGTGAGTGCATCATTACTACCACCTAAATACCAACCGGTGGCAAAGGTAACCAGTGCAAGACCAATAGCTAGACTGTTAAGTTTTTTCATGAGCATTCTCCATGTGTTTAAACGGCAGGCCAGAGGGTGCCTGCTTGGGTGTTGCTGGGGTAAAGCTTTCATCGCTGAGCGTTTTCATAAAGTCTACCAGTTGGTCAATTTCATTGCTGGTTAAATTAGGTTCTGATATATGCCAGTGTAACAATAAGTCTTCGCCTTTAGGCACCGCATGACCGCGACCACCGGTGTAAAACTCGGCTGCTTCACGCAGAGTCTTAAAACGCCCAGAGTGCATATAAGGCGCCGTTTGGGCAATGTTGCGCAGGGTCGGCACCTTAAAGCCGCCGCGCAATACCTTTGAATTAAACGTTTTCTCTGCACCAACATCTCGGGCTAATCCTTCAGGCTCGGGGGTGCCAATCACGGCCACCTGTTGGTTAGTGAACAAGGGGGGTGTGTGGCATTGGGAACAACGTGCAACAAACGACCTAAACACATTTAAGCCGGCTATCTCGTTGTCATTTAAAGCTTGATGGTAGCCGTGGGCATATTGGTCATAGCGACTATTGAGTGACACCAGCGAGCTTTGAAAAGCGGTTAAAGACGTAATCACATTATTAACGGATAAAGCCGTTTTTTGATTAGGAAACGCCAGCTTAAACAATCTCTTGTAGACTACCGCACTATTTAAACTAGCCACTAACTGCTCGGGCGTATTACCCATTTCATTGTCACTAAATAGCGGGCCTAGGGCTTGTTCCTCTAGACTCTGGGCGCGGGCGTCCCAAAAAAATGATGACAAAAAGGCACTGTTCCACAGTGTGGGCGCTGAGCGATTTTGTACATGACCGTTAATCCCAACACTACGGTCCATGGCATCGCTAAATCCTTGCTTGGGATTGTGGCAGGTCGCACACGAAAGACTATTGTCGGCAGACAATATGGGGTCAAAAAACAACAAACGCCCTAAATCAATCTGTTGCGGGCTAAAGCCATCGCGAGCTTTAGGCAGGGCAGTTTTCAGCCCACCAATACCACTGTCTTGCAGAGAATCATAAAGCTGGTACATATGACGCAGCGAGCAGCGGTTGTCGTCGCTCAAGCTAAAGCTAGGCGGGCAGGTGTCGCGCAACTGAATGTCTGGCTCTGTAGCAAAGGTGCTCGACATCGATAAAAGACCAGCACATAAAAACCCCCAGGCACTTATCCAAGTACCATTTTGGCAG
>JABILI010000102.1 GCA_018654575.1 Porticoccaceae bacterium | reverse complement strand
TTACTGAAAGGCTTTTGGGATGATTCTAGATAGTGAAATAGGTGAGCAAGTCACGCAGCTGATAGGTGAAAGGCGGTCGCATCCGCGTCTTGAGGAACCGGCTCCAGATCTTGAGATTTTAGAAACTATTTTTTCGGCTTCTCTGCGAGCTCCTGACCATATGCATTTAAGGCCTTGGCGCTTTTTGACGATATCGGGAGACGACCGAAAGGACCTCGGGAAACTTTTTGTGGATCACTGTAAAGATAGCAATCCAAGTGCTGAGCAAAAAGAAGTGGATAATGCCTACGCCAAAGCCTTTAGAGCCCCTCTTATCGTTGTGGGTATTGCCACTTATAAAAGTCACCCTAAGGTACCAGATATAGAGCAGGCTATTGCTGCAGGCGGCGTAATGAACAACATTGGGTTGGCAGTTTATGCCCATGGATTTGGTTCAGTTTGGCGTACAGGTGGTTATGCAGCTTCACAGATTATAAAACAGGGGCTTGGACTTGTTGAAAATGAAGAAATCATAGGCTTCCTATATATTGGCACGCCGGCTACCCGAGACAGGCATGTCAGGCCTTTAGCCGCGGACGAGTTTTTTAGCGTCTGGCCTAATAACGATTAATTGATAGGTAACTTTGTATGACATATAAATTTCCTATGATACTTTCGTTTGTTGCCTTGATGGTGAGTAGCTGCTCAACCTACCAGCCCACAAGAATAGCCAATATTTGTAAAATATTTTGGGGTGAGACGGATTGGTACGAAGACGCTCGTGCAGCTCATAATCGCTGGGGCACGCCAATCACGGTAATGATGGCGATCATGAAACAAGAGTCTAGTTTTCGAGCTGATGTAAGACCGGATAGACCTAGGTTTTTATTTATTCCTTTACCGCGAAAATCGTCGGCCTATGGTTATGCTCAGGCTCAAGATCCTGCGTGGAACGACTATAAAAAGGCGACGGGGAATCGGGGTCACGACCGAGATGATTTTCGTGACGCGATCAACTTCATTGGCTGGTATACCAACAAAAGTCACCGAAGGCTTGGTATTTCTAAATCGGACCCATTTCGTCAGTATCTTGCATATCATGAAGGTTGGGGTGGCTATTCACGTGGCAGCTTTAACAAAAAGCCACAGTTATTAGATATTGCCGCTAAGGTGAAAGGGCAAACTGAGATCTATAATGCTCAGCTGGTTAGGTGTAGATCAGGCCTTGAAGATGCGGTGAAAGGGTGGTTTTAAGACCAAGTGCATCTGTCACACGGGGAACATTTTAACAGCGTCTTCTATCGTACAATTCCAGTCTATATAGAATCGCTAGATGCTAGTTAGTCTAGACTTGGCTGCATTATATTGGCTTTCCAGTTGGTCCACGAACTGCGCTGCGGTAAGAACAGCTTTCACAGCGCCAATACCCTGCCCACAACCCCAAATATCTTTCCATGCCTTTGCATCAGAGTTGCCTCCGGAGCCAAAGTCCATTTTAGATGGATCACTCTCTGGAAGATTATCCGGATTCATTCCCGCAGAGACTATAGAGGGTTTTAGATAATTACCACTGACACCGGTAAATAGGGTGCTTAAGACAATATCATCAGAATTATTATCGACGACAGACTGTTTATAGGGTTGCTCGGCATTGGCTTCAGCTGTGGCGATAAAGGCTGACCCAACATAGGCAAGGTCGGCGCCCATAGCTTGTGAGGCCAATACTGCGTCTCCATTGGCGATGGATCCAGACAATAAAATCGGGCCATCAAACCACTCTCTTAGCTCCTGGACTAATGCGAAAGGCGATAGGCTACCAGCGTGGCCGCCAGCTCCCGCAGCCACCGCAATTAAACCGTCGGCGCCTTTCTGTATTGCTTTTTTCGCGAAACGATTATTGATAATGTCGTGCAACACAATGCCGCCGTAGGAATGTACAGCTTCATTTACAAATTCTTTCGCCCCAAGAGAGGTAATAACAATAGGAACTTTCCATTTCACACACATTTCAACATCATGTTGCAGTCGATTATTTGACCCATGGACAATCTGATTGACTGCAAATGGCGCAGAGGGATTGTCGGGATTGGCTGCATCATATTCTGCTAATTCGGTGGTTATTCTTTCGAGCCAACGATCTAATTCAGCCTCAGGTCGTGCATTAAGCGCAGGAAAAGAGCCTACAACGCCCGCTTTACACTGGGCAATGACAAGGTCTGGGTTAGATATAATAAACAGAGGTGCCCCGACGACAGGTAATCGTAAGCGTTGTGAAAGTATTTCGGGTAAAGCCATGGTCAAATCCTAGTAACTTAATAAGTAAAAATGAATTATCATTAGCGAGAATTCTAGCGATTTAATAGTCCCTCGCCTACCTAAAGTAAAGGATCATGGTGACCCATTAGTCGCGTTAGACGAAATCTTTGAGTTTAAAAATAATAATAATGGTCGGTTCAAGAGCGGTGAGAGATCATACAAAAAAGGATCACAAGGGAGTTGCTAATTTGAAATTATTAACACCACTGGCAATGTTGACCGAGAGCGTAATCATCTTGGCTATTGTTTGGTCAGGTTATTCTGTATTTATACTTAAAGATTTTGGGGTTTTTGGCGAGAATCATTTATTGGAAAATCTTCAGGCTTTAACACTGTTAGCGGTGTTAACTGTATATATGGCATCGGCGCTCCAGTCACGTAGAAACGACAGACTGTTGTGTATTTTTTTTGTGTGGCTGACGGTAGGATTTTTGCTTCGTGAGGTCGATATCGACGAGCTTAACTTTTCGGCATTTTTGGTTCAATGGGGCTCTGGCTCTGGACGTAATCTATTGTTGGCCCTCGCCTTCGGAACCATGGTCATAACGGCATTGATACGGCTAAGATTTTATATTGGTTTGGCCAGACAATTTCTGGTTAGTAAGCCGGGAGTCATGACGCTAGCATCAGGCGTGCTGCTGATTGTTGGGGACATATGTGAGAAAGTTTCGTTTACCCATCACGTGTTCTTTGAAGAGGTATTTGAGCTAATTGCTTATGCCGTTCTATTGCGCGCTGCGACCGTGCTTGCTAGGTATCCAGTGGAGCCTAAGATCGCTATCTAGGCATCATAGAGAGACGGTTTTACTCTATTGCTTGTGTTACTCGATAGAGAAAATTAGCCGGACTAAAGCTTGAGTTGGCGGACACGCCCGTGCCCTGAGGTAGAGTAGCAACAAAGTCAGATTGAGCAATACCTGCTGCGGTAATGGCCATTTTTCGTTCACCACTGCCGTTGAGAACAGGTTGATAAAGGCTGTTGCGTGCTACAACCATGTTGTTCTCAAAGTCGATCATAATATACTGGCCATCAAAGCCGATAGTTGAGTAAATAGTATTGGCGTCAGGAAAGATTGTTCCGTCAGGCTGAGTTATGGATCCGATAGTCCAAAATTTTAGGCCGTAGCTAAAGGACCCGTTGTATTCGGCGACCTGTGAATCAGTGGTTATATTTTTGATCTTGTCGATATAAGAACTAGGTAACACTTGCTCTTCATTCCATGCACCATTATTGAGTAGCAGTTGACCAAATTTGGCAAAATCCCGCGGGGACATATCTAAACAGCAGTAAGCCAGATAGTTACCGTCAACCTGATCAGTTGAGTCATTGTCTTGCCACCAGTGCGCGGTAATACCCAGTTTAGAAAACAGATTAATGTCGGCATAGGTCTCAAGGTCTTTACCCGTCGCGCGATATAAGATTTCGCCAATGACCATGGTGTCGCAGTTGGAATATAGCCAAGCATTAGCTTGATAGGCCTCAGTAGTGCTGTACCAGGGTTGTATTACACCAGTTTCTGCCAGTTCACGCTCAAGACAGGCGTCCATCTGGTTGTTTGAGAAGACAAGGCTGCCACCGGAGCCGTCAGAGGTTGTGCATGTGCCAAGACTTTCCGTTGTTTGATCAAAGCAGACTGTCGGCATGCCAGAGCGCATATCAAGTAACTGACGAAGAGTAATGCTTGCTCGTTCATCGTCAGCCCACTCAGTGATGTGCACAGACGCGCTTTCACTTAAGGAGGATATTAATCCCTGTTCCATAGCAATACCGACCAGGGCACTAGCAAACGATTTTGCCGTGGACCAAGACGATGCCAAACTGTCTTTGTCTTTAGTGCCAAAGAGGCCGTTAATTGTCGCTGCGTCGCTTCCAAGACTATCCGTTACAGTCGTCAACTCGCCATCAAGAATTCCGCGATAGCGCTCTTCAATCAGTTTGTTATCTTTAATAACCACAGCAGCCTGAGTGAAGGTTCCGTCACCAAAAGCATAATTAAATGCGGCATTTAACTTTGCAGAATCCATACCAACTGAGGCTGGCGTGGCTTCTTGCCAAACATTGCAGTCAGACTGAGCGCAGGGGTCGGTTATTGTCACCGGTTCGGGTGGAGCTTGGTTGCTAGAACCACCACCACCGCAAGACGTTATCAAGACAATACAGGTTAACCCAACTAGAGAACGCATAACACACCTTATGATTGCAGTAGTCGCAGGTTATGCTACCACGTTTATTTTAAGAAAAAACCAGCATATTTTTGAATTATCCCAATCCGATACGTCTTGATTTCAGAATAATAGAAGATAATGAGTTAAAATATTAGTGACACCAAAAGCTCAAATTAATCACGTTGCGGCTCCTATCTTTTACTCTTCTGTAATGGTCTGTCCATAACAGAAAACCCCACCCTTTTGGGGTGAGGTTTCACGTATATGGTGCACTCGGGTGGATTCGAACCACCGACCGCTCGGTTCGTAGCCGAGTACTCTATCCAGCTGAGCTACGAGTGCATTTTTCTCTCATTTCTGAGGTCGCTCACTATAGGTGAGGGGCATGGTTGAGTCAACAATTGCCTGTTGTTGAATGAGGCTTTTTGATATTTAAAGCGCTGTGTTAAGTCTGCTGGTCTATGTGGTAAGCTTTATAATGTTGGTAGCACAGTGGACGTTAGTGTTTGTAGCTAATAGGCACCCACATGGTTTCCTTGAGCTCTTCCATAACAACATAACTTGTAGATTCTTGCACTGCAGGTAGTTTTAAAATTCTGTGGCCCAGAAGTTCGCGATAGGCCGCCATATCGGCAACGCGCGCTTTGAGTAAGTAGTCGTAGTTACCAGAGACTAAGAAGCAGCTCTGAATATTCTCTAAGTCGATGACTGATCGATGAAACTCTTCAAAGTTTTCTTGCGAGGTGTGGTTGAGGCGTATCTGAACAAAAACTACTAGTCCCGCGTTTAGCTTTTCTGGGCACACTTGGGCACTGTAACCCAAGATATAGCCGTTTCGCTCAAGCCGCTTTACTCGCTCGATACAAGGCGTTACCGACAATCCAACATGCTTTGCCAGGTCGGTGTAACTTATGCGGCCATCTTTTTGCAGGGTTCGCATTATATTGCGGTCGATCTTGCCGAGTTTATCGCTTCCTTCTAGGTCAGGTTTTGATGCCATTTGGGAGAAACTCCTTTAAACAGTAAAATATATCGATATTTTACTTATTATAGAAAAATAATCTAGTTTAAGTGGTTAATAATTAATAAATATTTCTAGATATTATTAGAATTACAGAATAATTAATGTTTATTATTTTAGATAAAGTGGAGAGTGAAGCCGTGTTAATAGGAGTTTCTAAGGAAGTTAAAAATCATGAATACCGTGTCGGTTTAACGCCAGCGTCAGTATTTGAGTTGGTTAAGCGTGGTCATCAAGTGATTGTTGAAGTAGACGCTGGTGCTGCCATCGATTTTACGGATGATCAATATGTTGCTGTGGGTGCTGAGATCAGCCATTCTCCTGAAGATATCTTTGCTCGAGCAGAGATGATCGTAAAGGTGAAAGAGCCACAAGCCCATGAATGCAAAATGTTGCGCGAGGGGCAAATTCTCTACACCTATCTTCATTTGGCACCAGACCCAGAGCAGACTAAGTTGTTAGTAGAGTCAGGCGCCACCTGTGTGGCTTATGAAACAGTAACCGATGCTCAAGGTGGATTACCCTTGTTAGCACCTATGTCAGAGGTGGCAGGTCGTATGTCTGTTCAGGCGGGCGCACATCATTTAGAGAAAGCTCAGGGTGGCCGAGGTGTTTTACTCGCGGGTGTACCGGGTGTTGCGCCTGCCAAAGTGCTAGTCATCGGCGGTGGTGTGGTTGGCGATAATGCGGCATCGATGGCAGTAGGTATGGGTGCTGATGTGACTATCTTGGATCGTTCTATTCCACGCTTACGGCAACTAGATAATGAGTATGAAGGCCGAGCAAAATGCGTTTATTCTACTGATGCAGCGATAGAGGAGTATTCACTGGAAGCTGATCTGGTAATTGGTGCTGTGCTTATTCCTGGTGCGGCAGCACCTAAGTTAATGAGCCGAGATTTGATTAGTCGAATGAAGAAAGGTGCAGTGGTTGTTGATGTGGCTATTGACCAAGGTGGCTGTTTCGAAACATCCAAGGCAACCACCCACCAGACGCCTACCTATGTGGTTGATGACGTAGTGCACTACTGTGTGGCCAATATGCCGGGAGGTGTGGCTCGAACAGCCACTATGGCGCTCAACAATGCCACGCTACCCTATGCACTTGCCTTAGCTGATGATCCTGTTAATGCATTGTTTAGAGATGCAAATTTGCAAAGTGGCTTAAATGTTCATAAGGGCTCAGTTACCTATAAGGCTGTTGCTGATGCTCTGGGCTATGACTATGTACCAGCTTACGAGGCTTTAAAGGCCTAGCGGTGAAGTGATCAAAGATCTCAGAAGGGCGCCTCTGCCACCATTACCGCGCGCAGGGGTGCTGGGTGTCCTTCTGCCGTTTTGGTGATGTCGTTGGGGTCTAAAAAGTCACTGAGTGAATCGTAAGTCATCCAATCGGTGCTACGTTGCTCTTTAATGGAGGTTGTGCTGACATCAACGACTCGGGGGTTAACAAAGCCTTGCTTTCGCATCCAAATGGTTAGGGTGTCTGGCGATGGCAAAAACCATACGTTGGGCATTTTAGCATAACGCCCTTCAGGCACTAAGACTTGACCCTCAGGCCCATCGACAACAATAGTTTCTAAGACTAATTGCCCTCCTGGACGAAGTAGTTCGCGCAATTCGCGCAAATGGTCCATAGGTGAGCGTCTGTGATAAAGAATACCCATTGAAAACACTGTATCAAAGGAGGCTAGTTTTTTTGGCATATGCTCTATACCCACGGGTAGTACATCAATTGGTAGTTCAGCGCCGGCATATTTTTTGATCGCGTTAAACTGAAAAACAAACTTGGCCGAGGGGTCAATGCCTATTACACGCTGGGCACCAGCGCCGAGCATACGCCAACAATGGTAGCCATTGCCGCAGCCGACATCCAAAATTAATCGGTTATTTAAAGCCTGTAAGTGGGGTAATACGCGGTCCCATTTCCAATCTGATCGCCACTCAGTATCAATAGGCAAACCGAACAGTTCATAGGGCCCTTTGCGCCATGGGTGCAGTTCCATAAGCGCTTGTTGCAGCTGATCGCGAACCTCTGAGGTAATGTCTGTAGCGTCGCCAATGGTTATTCCAGCACTAAAGTCATAATGTTGCGCTCTAACATTTGGAAGACTTCCAAGTGCCTGCAGCCAACCGGGCATATCTCCCCAGCGACGGCCATCTAGGCGTTCTTCGATCAGATCGGGCAGAGTTCGGTGCCAAGCTTCCAGGTCGGAGTTTTGCAGCCAGTCGAGAAATGGTTGGTAGTCTATTATTGAGGGGGGCATTTTTTACCTGTCATGTTAGTCGGCAATTGTAAGGTACTTCATGGGTCTAATCGCCCCTAAGTAGCCGCCTTCGTTGGGCGACTAAATAGTAACAAATTACATAAATCGCGATGACCACGAGCCCCACCCATTCTATTTGCAATGGGGTGAATTGATAGAGCAGCACAAGTGACACCATTATTAACCAATTGCTGGCAACATATCTGAATCGCCCTAATCGTTCTACGGTCATACCCATATTGCGCGTATATAAACGCATCAGAGAATCAAGAGAGTTAACCACGAATACCACACCAACGACTACCATGGCAATGCGCCAAATGCTGGCGATATCTATTCCGTTACTGAAATAGAAATAGAGCACGGAAAACCAAATTGCAATGGGAATAGACGGCACGACTAGCAGAGCTGCTAGCAGTTGCCAGGCTTTTAATCCGCTGACAAAACGGGATATGAATTGTCCTATCATGATGCTCCAAGCAAACCACCAATAAAGGTAAAACTGGTGATAATCTGTGATCGGCGCAAGATAATGATTGATGTTGTAAAAGTAATCACCAATATTCATCATTGAGTTTGCGAGTCCTTCAAGACCCATATCGCCTGACCACCAAACACCAAAAATAAGTGCGAAAAACAGCCAAGTTGATCCGATGCTCAATATTTTTACATAACGGATATGGGTGCTCGATGCGGCAGCCATTAAGACGACAGTGGCAACTAGCCCGTATTTCACAGGGTCACTAATGGCGACGATATAGTCCGGCAGGTAAACCAAAAACAAATAGGCAGTAAAGGCACAGGTTCCGATAATGACGATGTTGTTTGTCCATTTAATCAATGGTATTTCAAATAGTTTTAATCTGGGTTCTATAATACAAAAGTAAAAAATCGTCGTGAAATAAAAACCCCATACTAAAAACCCCCAGAATCCAAATTCCAACGCTAATGGGTTGGTAAATGCATAGGATGCTTCATTCGCATAGACCTGGAAGTCAGGTAAGGGGAACATTATTAGGCCCACGTCTAAACCTGAAGTGAAGAGAATGGCCATAAAGGTGAAGAAAGATGTCGGTATCTCTCCCACGCATTCTACGTTACGCCAATATATAGCGATGATAAATGCTGTGAGAAGGGTAGCGCCCATTGCGATAGTGAGAATAAGTGCCATGGTTTGTTTGCCTTATCTAATCAGGTGAAACTATCAGGGTGCTGGAGTCAAAGGGCCTAGAAATTTCGCGCTTCCAAAATAAGCCCTTGAGATCGGTAGTCTTGGCTCAAAAGGTCGGTCAGCGCGGATGAGTCTTGGCGTATGGTCAGATCAAAGAACGCCAATGCCTTTTCTTTCTGCATGTTATGACCCTTACTAGGTGCAACCAGTTCGAACTCTATGTTTGGATTAAAGGTACGTTTTTGCGTGGTAGGTTTTAGTTGTGGCCACCAATACCCGCCAGAAACACCGAATGTGGAGTGGTTGGAGTCTTCTAAGAGTCCCCAGACGACAGGCACGCTAGTTTGCTCAAAAGCCTCTCGCATCGCAGGATGTGGATTGGACTCACTCGGTTCTGTGGTACCCGTTAGGGTGGCCTGCTGAGAGGCGAGCCCTATAATTAACGAATCTTCATTGCCGCTCAGTAAAAATGTGGGTTTTCGAAAAGAAGTAAATGGATGATTTCCCTGGATGCTGAGTAATACAGATTCTTCAGCAGCAGGAATGAGTATCTCTGACGGCACTAAGCTGCGCTGGTCTACCCAGCCAGGAGGCACCACGGCAAAGCCCGAAGTAAAGCGATCTTCCATCGCAAGGCCAGCGAGGGTTGTAGAGCCGCCAAAGGACCGGCCAATTAGTCCGATACGATCTAAATCTAGGCGTCCCGCAAAGGGTCCCGTTACATTAATTCTTTCTAATTCGTCGAGGGCAGCCCGCAAGTCATTTAAACGTTGTATTAAAGACCTATCCAGATCCACTAGCGCTTGGAGTGGGTCAGAGGAATCTGATAGTGGTGTAAAACTCTGGCCGTAATTGTCTTTGCTACCGTAAGCACCTTGATCGTCAAGCAGGGGAAGTATGTCGGCCATTGTTTGGCGAAAAGCTTGATCTCCTCCTTCTAAGGCTAGCGCTGGATCGTTGCCGGTCATCGAGTAGGGTGAATTGCCTGTGTGCTCAGGAGCGATAACGACATAACCATTGGCGGCCAAATACTCGCAAACAGTTTCCATATTATACCGACTACCTGCATCGCCATGAGTCATCACTATTACAGGCAATTTCTTTGGTGCCGAGGTCAATGGTGCATCGATATAACTCTGTCGTGGACGATAAAATAATTCTTCAATAGCTAGGTTAATATCATCTTGAGTCACTCCAGGGCGCACTGTGGCAGGTATTAAATGAAAGAATGTGGTGTCAGTCATCATTCGTTGATGCATGCTGGCATTACCGAAAACGTAATCCCCATAAGTCGCCTTGCGAAAATTATAGGGTTGCTCTGCAATGATTGAGCGATCAACCGGATACCATAGTTCAGTAATCAATGTACGGATTCCGCTATTAACCCCAGCAACGGTATCAAAGGGTCGAGATTCATCATGTATGAAACGCGTTGATGAGCCGATGGCATAAGGCTGGATAGTGATACCAGCGCTATCGGAAGAGGGCTGTTGTTGGTTAGTACAGGAGGTCAGAAAAGTCGTAAGGCATAGGATTAGCCATCGTCGATTGTTACTCAACCTTTGCTTCGTTCTTTTATTGGCAAATAGTGTTGAGTCGATTGTTCTAGCCAAATTATTCATTGATACTCTCTAGTATTTAGCGCGATCAAGTATTTGCTTGAGGGTATACCATAAAGGACTGTAGCATCGAAGTCATCATTGATTAAAATTAATATGTCATATAGACTGCCAAAATACCTTAAACATCAAGTCTTATATACAATGGTGGCATCGAAAAATTGCTGGGATGTAAATAGAATGAGTGAGGAGCGATTTCAGGAGCTTGAGGAAAAATTGGCTTTTTTTGAGATGACCAATGCTGAATTAGGTGATGAGATTTTTCGGCAGAAAAAAGAGATAGATACATTAACCAAGGCCCATCGTAAATTATTGCAGCGCCTTGAATCTTTGCAAAATACAGTCGATCAAAGCGATCAAGAAGAGGGCGAGAGGCCACCGCACTACTGATGAGAGATGCCTGCGGCCCCTCGATTTAATTAAAAGAATAGAGGTTTAAAATGTCAGAATTAAATGAGCAAGTTAAGCTAGATATTGATAATGCTTTTGCGCGTCAACAGAGCTATGCCATAGAACTACGAAAGTCAGATTACAAAAGAAGAGTTGCGGTGCTTGATCGCTTTGAACAGGTATTTCGAGCCTCAGAAGAAAAAATATACAAGTCTGCCGCCGACGATTTTGGCAAGCCGCAAGCTGAAGTGGATATGTCAGAGATTATGGCAGTACTGGCGGAGCTTAAGCATGTACGTAAAAACCTGAAAAAATGGATGAAGCCGGTACCGGTTAAGGTGACCATGGCGCTATTTGGCACTTCATCGAAAATTGTCAAGGAGCCAAAGGGCGTAACCTTGGTGGTATCACCTTGGAATTATCCCTTTAACCTGACTTTTGGCCCTATGATCTGGTCTATTGCGGCAGGTAATACAGTCATCATTAAGCCTTCGGAGATGACGCCTAACATGTCCGCTATTATCAGTGAGATTGTCGAAAAAGCATTCAGTCCAGAGGAGGTTTGTCTATTTCAAGGAGAAGCTGACGTGGCCAGTTATTTAACTAGCTTACCCTTTGATCATATTTTCTTCACGGGTAGTCCGGCGGTTGGGAAACACGTGATGGCGGCCGCGGCGAGAAATCTAACGTCGGTAACGTTAGAGTTGGGCGGTAAAAGTCCGGTAATCGTCGACAAGTCGGTAGACATTAAAAAGGCCGTGCAGTCCATTGCTTGGGGTAAGTTTAGTAATAATGGACAAACCTGTATCGCGCCAGATTACCTCTATGTTCACGAGTCAATTAAAGACGAATTTGTTACAGAAATGGTGGCCTGTGTTGATAAGCAGTATGGCCTAGGTAATGATGCTAAGGATAATGGTGATTATTGCCAGGTCGTCAATGATGGTCACTACCAGCGTATTAGCCGACTACTGACCGATGCGCAGGCACAAGGTGGCAAGCTGATTACGGGAGGTCAAACTGATGATGCGGGACGATTTATAGCACCAACATTGATTGAAGGAATGTCGGGGAATTCAGCTATCATGCATGAGGAGATATTTGGCCCTTTATTGCCGGTAATTACCTTTGCTGATCTTGATGAAGTGATCTCATATGTCAACAGTAAACCTAAACCCTTAGCCCTATACATTTATAGCAAAGATAGTCGCAATATTGAAAAAATACTGACTGAAACCAGCGCGGGTGATACCTGTGTCAATCAAACGATGATGCATTTTTTGCACCATAACCTGCCGTTCGGTGGGGTTAACAATAGCGGCATTGGTAAGTCGGGTGGTGTGTGGGGCTTTGACGCCTTTAGTCATGAACGAAGTGTGCTAACTGATAAATTTAGCTCTGCATCAATGATGCATCCGCCGTATACGCCGAAGGTTAGAAAATTGATCAAAATGGCTATTAAGATGACGTCATAATTAACTTCAAATGCTGGTCAGCTTATTTAAAGGCTACCAGCGAGCAAAAATTGAAGCATTGAAACCAAGGGCTTGCGGAGTGAAATCCACAAGCTCTTAATCGTTGTATATGCGTATCCAAGCTTTCAGGCACTAAGACATTTTCGATGGAATCTCGCTTTTGACTGATTTCTAAATCACTATAACCTTGTGCTCGTTTAAACTGGTGATGTAGGTCATTTAGTAACGAATTGAGCGATTCAGGCTCAAAGCATAATTTCTCAGATATAATCAGGCAACTGCCAGGATTTAATCCTTGATAAATCTTCTCCAGCAAGGCTAATCGCTTATCTAAGGGCACAAATTGTAGGGTGAAGTTCATTACGACTAGTGATGCATTACTAATGTAGACATCACAGATGTCTGCATTGATGAGTTGCGTCTCAACCTGTGAGGATGTTGTTTCAAGAATAGTCTTACAGCGGCTTAGCATGGCGGCGGAATTATCAACGGCAATCATGGTTGCATCACGCCCTTCAATATTGGGACGCATGGCGAGTGTCGAGGCGCCAAGAGAGCAACCCAGATCATAGCAATGAGTGTGTGATTGCACATAGCGCGCTGCCAATTCTCCGCAGTGGGACAGAATTGTTTGATAGCCTGGAACCGAGCGGCTAATCATGTCCGGGAATACGTCAACCACGGCTTGATCAAAGATAAAACCGGGCACATCTCCTAATGGATTAGCGAATAAATTATCGTGTTTTGGGTCTGACATGCTGATTAAACCGCCATTATCTCAAGCCCAGTGTTAGCGGCTAAGTCGATATTGGTTATGACTGCAGTTTGCGCTAAATCTTGGCGCAAGTACTGCTCAGCGACACGCTTTAAGTCGTGAGAAGTAACGGCCAAAATACGTTGCCGGAATTCCATCGCTGAGGCTTTATTGCGCCCATTTAGTTCGGAGTGAAATGCTTGCATTGCTTCACCAAAAGGAGAGCCTGGCTTATCGAGACTACCCACTACGCCAAGGATAGACTCTTCAATTTTTTCGGCACTTATAGGCTCCTTTAGCAACCACTCAATAGATTGATCAAAATCGGTCAGAGTACCAGCAATACGTGGGTCGCGATAAGAGTAAAAGCGGAAAGCACCCGACTGATTATCTTGAGATGCGCCGCCACCATAGGCACCGCCTTGCTCCCGAACGACTCGGTGTAAAAAACCATTACGTAAAACGCCACCTAGAATGGTCAGAGCCGCAGCATCTGGATGTGCAGCGGGTACTGTAGGATATGCCTTCGCACAGAAACTCACTTGAGTGTTGGCCGTCCAGCAGTGATTAACGGCCGATAGTTTGGGCTTATAGTTGATTAAATTGTCGTCGGAAGCGCCTGTGGGCGAGCCCGCGAAACTCGTTTCCATCTGCTCGCTAAAGGTATTTAAACGTTCATTTTCTGCCACTAACAGATATTGACGCGGTTGTTTGAGGACTAACTGATGAATCGATTCAAGCTGAGTTGCTAAGTTTGAAAGGCCTCCATCAGAATCTAAGCCATTATCTAGCGCCTTAAGTAATCCAAGACCTGTGAGACCTCCCCAACGCTGGCTTAGATTGGCATTGGCTGATAGGCCACTAGCTGCAGCCGTCATTGCCATAATATGGCCGTTACTAACGACAGATGACTCACGATGACTACGGATTTGCGCAATCAGCTCACGTAATCGGGGCAGTTCATCAAAACGAGCCTGCTGTAAAGATTCTTGCATAAGGTCTGTCATTGCAGATTGATTGGATGCTAACCCTTTGGCTGAAAAGCTTATATTGCCATACAATTTATCCAGACTCTCTTTGTCCGTGCGCACGCTAACCGATGCAGAGTAAGCACCGACAATACTAGAATGCCAAAGTTGAGTCTCAAGATAGCTGCGCTTTCCCACACCCATCTCAGTAACACAGGTACTGTATAAAGGCAGCAGATCCATTTGCAGGTCGGTCAGCGAGGGCATTGGCATAATGATTTGCTGATATACCAAGCCATTGGTGCCGGCACTGTAGCTGGCTAAAGGGAGAGGGCTTTTCTTAACCTGATGTTTTTCGGGATAGATAATGTCAGAGGGAACATCCTCTATGCCTACCTTGGGTAATATCTCGAGATCCTCTTCCATCTCCTGACGCTCTTTCAGAGCGAGTGCTGAGACGACAATGTTCTGCTTTTCGGCCTCGCTCAAACTCGCATGAATACTTGCCAAACGCTCTTTTTCTTGTTGCTCTTTCGCGTGACTCAATTCGGTGTCAGGTTTCATGACCAAACGCACCCGATGTTGGTTATTGAGTAGCAGTTCTCTAGCCAATGATTTGATGAAATTAGGGTCTTTGATTTGGTGCTGTAATTTTTCCAGTACTGGGTCTAGGTTGAGCAGATCAACCGGATTGCCTCGATGAGTGGCACTGGTGAGTGAGGTTAAGATTAGCTGTAGACCATAAGGATAACCTCCTCCAGATAATTCACGCTGTGACAATTCAAGTTGATGAAGGCTTGCCGCGACCTGATCTTCTGGTAATCCATTTTTAGCAACGCTTTCCAAAACATCTAAAATAAGCGCTTCAACAGCATCGGCATGTTCTGGATTAGAACCTTCGATACCACAGGCAAAACAAAGTTCTTTTTGCGAATCTTCAAGACCACACATAGGAGAGGGGGAGGTACCTAGCTCGGTTGTTTCAAGCGCCTGCTGCAACGGTGAACCACTATTGTCTAACAGCACGCTTGAAAGTAGTCTAGCCTTCATCGTGGCTTCTAAGTCGGTGGACTCGCCAAGGAGCCAAGACACAATAATGTGGGTTTGATTGTCAGTTGAACCCTCTTCGTTAAAGGCATAATTCTCCTCGACATATTGTGGGCTGCTGTAACGTTGCTCGTTTTCTACAGCGATATGACAATCCAGCTTCTCAAATCGAGTTAATGCTGAGTCTTCAAACTGTGCCTGATGCTCAATGGCCGGAATATCGCCAAAAGTAAGAAAAATAGCATTGCTAGGGTGATAGTGAACCTTATAAAAATCTTTGAATTGTTGATAGGTTAAGTCTGGAATGTCAGCCGGTTCACCACCACTGTTGTAGTGATAAGTATTGGTCGGATAAAGATGTTTGGACATGGTTTGCCACAGGGTCGAATTGATCGAACTCATGGCTCCTTTCATTTCATTATACACCACACCTTTAAAGGTTAATTCGGAAGTGGTATCAGCTGTGTCTGAATACTCAAGCCGATGGCCCTCTTGAGCGAAGTCAAGGGGATCAAGACGGGCAAAGAAAACAGAATCTAAATAGACACTTAGAAGATTGTTAAAGTCCTTTTTATTTTGGCTAGCAAAAGGATAAGCCGTCCAATCAGAGCTGGTAAAAGCATTCATGAATGTATTGAGTGAGCGCCTAATCATCATGAAAAACGGATCGCGCACAGGGTATTTTTCACTGCCGCACAAAGCCGTATGCTCAAGAATATGCGCCACGCCAGTAGAGTCGTCAGGTACGGTTCTCAGAGCCACTAAAAACACATTTTCTTTATTGTCCGCGGCCAGGTGAATATGCTGAGCGCCGGTCACTCGGTGCCGATACTCCTGATAATATAAATTCAAAGAGGGAATAGCTTGTTCACGTAAAAGCTCAAAGGCAGGGTGTGTATTCGTGGTCATACTGTTTTTTGCTCCAAAGCGAAGTCCTAGACTGACTTCTGTTCCCATTTAGCGGCCGCTCATTCTACTTGAATATCAATGTATTAGAAGCCCAATGCTTAGCATCAGGTCTTATGATGTTTTATTTTGCTGTTTTCGGCGATATTCAATAGGTGTTATTCCCTCCCATCGTTTAAATGCGCGATAAAACGTACTTGGCTCACAAAATCCTGTGAGGTAGATGATTTCACTGATGCCCTCGTCGGTTTCTGACAATAATCTCAATGAAAGTCGGTGTCTGAGATCGTTTAATATCTTCTGGAAGCTAGTATTGGCGATAGTTAATTGATGGCGCAGCCCCCGAGAGCTGATTCCCATATTAGCTGATACTCTTTCCAACGTGACATCTTGAGCCTCCAAAAGGGAAGCCATTTGACCGCGAACTTTATCAATAAAATCACGCTGTTCAAGCATCGCTATATGTTGGTCTGCGGCCTTGACGTTAAGTGTTAGCAGTTGTGGCTCTGCATACAGAGATCTATAATTTAAGACTGACTCAGAAAAGAACAATTGAAATGATTCAGCGTTAAATTCGACCGGACATTTAAATATGCGTTCATATTCAGCAATATTGGTATTCGGGGAGTGATTAAAGACCACTCTTTCTGCCTTGAACGTACCGTCAGTGACTGACTGAAAGACTTTAATTAGGCCCAAAACCATGACTTCGGCGAGATGTGATGTGGCGTATTGATGGCTGGAGAAATAACTGGTCAAACAAGGTTGAGGCGATTCGCTCAACTGCACATGCAGAGCGTCACTGATTAACCGTTGATAGTTAATGACTCGCTTTAGTCCATCGCCAAACGTTGGACTACTTAATAATAGATATTCGAGAATTTGACCCTTATAGGAAGGCATTTTCTCGCCTAGGTGCAGGCCAATACAAGAGTCCCCCGAGAGGGTTACGGCGGCTCGCCAAAAATGAGGTTGTGCGGAAAACTGAGTACGTAGGTTTTCTTGGTACAGCTTTTTCGGGTCAAAGCCTGATCGACGTAAGACTTCGTCAGCATCGACGCCCAGCGACCGTAATCCCTGATAGGCAAGTCGAACTAAGGTTCCAGAATCGGTTAAGCCTGTCATAAAAAATCCTAAGATGAGGTAACATCATACACAATTGACCCAAATGACAAAACTGTGATTTTTATAGCTAGTGACTTACGCTGACGAGATGTTTAATGTTATTACATGAATAAACTAAATAACTCATCTACGCCCGACTCTGACGATTATTTGTTAACCGCCCAGCTAGAGCGATTGCCCAGTATGGCTGGCTTGTTCGGTAAAGCAGCATTTAAAATCGATAGGTACCAGTTGGGTCAAGCAATACCCCTCCTAGGGAATTCAGTTGATGATGTTTATATTGACCAAAAACATCTACGAGCCTACCAAGTTTTGTGCGGTTTTCCTGTGGGCGAAAAGCTACCAGCCACCTATCTAAGTATGCTGACTTTTCCCATGGTGTTGAGCCTTATGACGCATGCGGAATTTCCCATGAAAGCTATGGGGCAAGTTCATCTGGCGAATAAAATAACCGTTCATAAGAGTTTTGATGTCAGGCAACCGATGAGTTTGTGCTCAATGATAGGTGAAAGCCAAGTTACCTCGAGAGGGCTTGAGTGGACAGTTGAGGGATCAGTGAAAGTTGATAATAAAATAGTCTGGTCTTGTATTTCTACCATGTTGCATCGATGTAAAACAGACATAGACCGAGAGCTAAAAACCCCAGTGATGAAGGAGGGTTCGCCACAGGATTGGCTAGTAAAGAGCAATATGGGGAGACGTTATGCCAAAGTTTCTGGCGATTACAATCCTATTCATCTAGCCGATGTTACGGCCAAACTATTTGGTTTCAAAAGAGCCATAGTCCACGGTATGTGGAGCAAGGCACGTTGCCTCGCTATGCTCACTGAGCATTTACCGGATGACGGATATACGGTTGATGTCAATTTCCATCGCCCATTATTTTTGCCTTCAAAGGTCTTGTTTTATACTAAACAAAATCGGGGGCAGACCCAGTTTTCACTTTTTAACCAAACGGGTGAGCATGCTCACTTAGAAGGTTCTATGTCACAGGATTTAACCAATGCCTAACTACAAAGTTCCCATGAAAGACGTATTGTTTTTGTTTAACAATGTCTTTGACATGCAAGCCCAATATCAGCAAGTGGAGGGCGGTGACCAAGCAACTCCAGACATGATCGAAGCTATTTTCGCCGAGGGCGCAAAGTTTAGTGAGAATGAGTTAGCTCCACTCTACCAGTCTGGTGATGATGGTTGTGTTTGGGATGATGGTGTAGTGACCACTCCCGCAGGGTTCAAAGAAGCTTATAAGACCTACATAGAAGCAGGTTGGACATCTCTGACGGGTACTGAAGAAGCGGGCGGCCAGTATCTCCCATCATCTGTTGGGTTAGCGGTCACTGAGATGATAACGACGGCTAACTGGGCCTGGGCAATGTATCCTGGCCTTAGTGAAGGTGCAATTGCGACCTTGGAGGATCATGGTACTGAGGAGCAGAAAGCCGATTACCTGACTAAACTGATCAGTGGTGTGTGGAGTGGCACTATGTGCTTGACTGAATCGCACTGTGGGACCGATTTGGGTCAAATGAAGACCAAAGCTGTGCCTAATGAAGATGGAAGTTACAGCGTCGATGGAACTAAGATTTTTATCAGCGCTGGTGAACATGATCTCACTGAAAATATTGTCCATATGGTGTTAGCCAAGTTACCTGATGCGCCCAAAGGTACAAAAGGGTTATCGCTATTTATCATCCCCAAATTTTTGCCTGCCGCCGATGGTTCTGTAGGCGAAAGAAATGGTGTCAGATGTGGTTCTATTGAACACAAAATGGGTATTCATGGTAACGGTACAGCGGTGCTGAATTTTGACGGTGCCAAGAGCTTTCTAATCGGAGAGCCCCACGATGGATTGAATGTCATGTTCACTTACATGAATGTGGCGCGTATAGGCACTGCTAGTCAGGGGGTCTCTGCGGCTGAGCGATCTTATCAAGGCGCTTCGGCTTATGCCCGCGATCGGTTGGCGATGCGTTCTATTTCAGGTGTTAAGAATCCGGAGGGCCCAGCAGATGCCATTATCGAACATCCCGATGTGCGACGTATGCTGCTAACTCAGCGTGCTATCGCCGAAGGCGGCCGAGCCATGGTGACCTATGCTTCCCAATTCGCTGACGTTTATCGTTCGGGTAAGACAAAGGATGCAAAAAAAGCGGCGGAAACTCGATTAGGCTTCTGCACTCCAATACTAAAAGGCTTCATTACTGAATTAGGTGTTGAGGCGGCTAATCACGGAGTTCAGGTGTTTGGTGGGCATGGTTATATCAAAGAATGGGGCATGGAACAGATACTCAGAGATAGCCGTATTGCCACTTTATACGAGGGCACTACAGGTATTCAGGCTCTTGATTTGGTCGGCCGCAAAGTACTCATGGATAGATTTAAGCAGCTTAATGTGTTCACTGGGGAAATGTTGTCATTTGCTAAGGGCTTTATGCCGTGGACTGCAGCGGGAAAGAATAAGACTGTTCGCAAGCAAGTGTGGCAAGTTGCCAAACTGGCTATTCGTTGGCGAATGTTGGCGTATAAATTAGGTGCTGGAGCTAAGAAAAATCCAGACTCTGTTGGCGCTGGCTCGGTGGACTTTTTGATGTTTTCAGGCTATTCCTATATGGCCTATATGTTTGCTCGAATGAGTTCGGTCGCGACCGCCCAATTAGCCGCGGGAGAGGGAGACACCATATTTCTACAAGAAAAGCTTCATACCGCGACTTTCTTTTTTGAGCGCATTCTACCACGCGCCGATATGCATGCTAAAACCATGAAGGCTAGTACTGATAGTGTTATGGCTATGCCAACAGAGTATTTTGATGCCTCCTAAAAGGCTGATTTAAACAGCTTTACCCCCGGAAAAGGGCGCTATGAGAATGTTCATGGCGCTCTTTTTTCTAGGACAGCACCTGGTACAACCCCGCGCCAGAAGCGCAGAATAATATCGATCCTAGAATTCGATAGAACTTTTTACTATCCTGCCGCAGTAATCTCTCATGCGCACCAAAGCCAATAAAATGACCTATTCCAGCAAATGGGAGTAAATATAGCGCAGCGACAAAGTTCAGACTGATACCGGCCCATACGAACGCGGCCAGTTTTATACTTACCAGAACTGTCCAAATAACGAATAAGGTGTCTCTGAACTGAAAAGGTTTGATATGACGCAGTGCGACCGCGATAACCATTGGCCCACCAACCAGCGATGTCCCGCTGATATAGGCACCAATGACCAAAAATACAATGTCGAAAGTTAGGCTGCTACTTTGCAGTGGACGACCCAAGATGTAGGTCATTGAGTAACCGGCAATCAAAAAGAAAATAATACTATTCATTAGCTCTGTCGGTAGCACGATAAGACCGACAACACCGACTAACTTCGGTATGAACATAATCGCCAGTGAAAAACGGACAAAGCGCCAGTTAACAGTGTTGGCATCAGCAGCAGGTTGGTTTTGACCGTCAGTCGCTTTGCGCTTACCAAACACAAGTGTCGAAGGGGCGAAAAATAGTAAATGAATGGAAATAATAGGTAGGAAAAATAAGGGATCATCATGAATCAGCAGCAGAAAGGGTATGGTAAATAATGCTCCGCCAAACCCCAGCCCTGAACGCACAAAGCCACTCCATATAAAAACTATTGCAATCAAGGCATATTGGTACCAGTACAGCTCCATTAATGGTCGCAACCTTGATCGCCGTGAACATGGCCATGGGCGGTCTCTTCTTCGGTCGCTTTTCTAATATCTACAACCTCGACCTCAAAGCTAAGATTTTTCCCCGCAAGGGGGTGATTCATGTCGACATCAACATTGAAGCGTCCGACTTTAATGACCGTACCTGGCTTAACACCACTGTCAGTATTGACATGTATGGCTTTGCCGATCGACAATTTCCCTTCATGCTTTAGGTACTTGATGGGAATGCGTTGTGTGTTATTAACATTTCGCAATCCATAACCCTCATTGGGGGTTACGGTAAAATGTCTTTTTTCACCGATTTCAGCCTTCGCGACGGCCTTCTCAAATCCAATAATCATCTGACCGCGACCATGAAGGTAAACCATTGGCTTCTTATCATCGTAAGTTGAGTCAATCAATGCTTCATTATCATCGGTAAGGGTATAGTGGACGCTAATAACGTGGTGGGCGGAAACGTGCATGGTGGGCTCCTGTCAGGGGTGGGTATAATACATCAACCATGAGTCGCACAGCGACTACCCACGTCATAATTTTGGTTAATCAAAACTAGGGCAAATAATATGTCATCGACAGATGGTCGAGAGAAGTCAAAACCAGGCGAGCTAAGTGATAAGCCATTTGTTGATATGGTTGGAGATGATATCCAGCCTTTGGGCGGTAAAGGTTCTTCGCATATTTCCAAGCCGGCACAGATTACGCCAGGTGTCCTGGAGAGGCGCAAAGCTGCACAGGAAGAGGTGGTCGCTGAGTCCAATATCCTTGATCCAGCGAGTATCATTCAACAGGTAGACCCCCTTGCGTACCTAGAGTTCGTGAGACCGGGCGTTCAACATGGGGTGTACAAAAACTTACGTCTGGGAAAATATGAGATTCAGTCGAGGCTTGATCTGCATCGGCATACCGTAGAGCAGGCTCGCAAGGCTCTGTGGCACTTTGTAGAAGATTGTCACAAACATGGGGTAAGGTGTGCTTTAGTTACTCACGGCAAAGGCGAAGGAAGAGAGCAGCCAGCGCGCCTAAAAAGTTGTGTTAATCATTGGTTGCGGCAATTTGATCAGGTGCTAGCTTTCCATAGTGCTCGAAAATCTCATGGCGGGGCAGGTGCTACTTACATATTGGTTAAAAAAGATAGTTCTTCTCGCAGAGAAACAGCAGAAAAAATCAACCAAGCTAAGCGTACCAAGCGTTAAACATTGGTAATGTAGCTTTGAGTTCTTTTTAGAAAGACTTAGCGCAAGAGTCTTTTGGATGACGACAAAGCGGCTTTTGTCGTCACCTTGGTTCGATGGCGAAATCAGCTATTTAATATTGACAGTAAAAGGAGTTTGTCATGTATCGGCTATTGTTTTTAGTACTATTAATCCCGGTAGGGATTTGTAGAGCTGACAGCGAGATTATTAAATTTAATGTGTTTCTAGATGATCGAGAGGTTGGGCAGCACAACTTTACGTTGATTGAGGACGGAAGCGGCCTTCACGTCACTTCAGTGGTATCAATGGACTTTAAGGTACTGTTGGTGAAAAAAATTAAATATCGGCACTTGGCCAAAGAAATTTGGAGTGATGGCTGTTTACAAAGTGTAGAAAGCTCCACCCAACGTAACAATAAACACTCCACGATCAGCGCCAAAATAACAGCGGGCAACTTTGTCGTGACCAAGGCGGGTGTTGATGTGAGTCTTAATGGTTGCATAAAAAGCTTTGCCTATTGGCGACCCGAATGGCTTGAAAATGAATTTTTACTCAATGTAGAAACAGGCCAATACACGCCGATTACGCTTGGGTCACAACAGGACTCAAGCACAGGAATTATGCATAAAACGCTTGGATTACCAAAGTCCGAGATCCGTCTGCAATATAGTGGATCAGGCGTCTGGCAATCTTTGGAGTCTGACGTAAAAGTAGTTGGGAAACTAAGATACAAACGGGTCTATGAAGTGGAGGGAGAATCAAATGCGAGTCTTTAGATTTACCTTACTCATCATAATGGCACTAACGGGTGTTGCCTGCAATACGCATGCGCCAATGCCTGCAGTGGATTCTGTCGACCTGGATCGTTTCATGGGTGACTGGTATGTAATCGCTAATATCCCTACTTTTCTTGAAAAAGATGCTTACAATCCAGTGGAATCGTACCAAAGGGATGCTGATGGCACTATTGCAACCACCTTTACCTTCAATGATGGCAGCCTTGATGGAGAACAGAAAATCTATCGTCCGCGTGGCTTTGTCGTTGATAATAGTAATAACGCGATTTGGGGGATGCAATTTGTATGGCCCATCAAGGCCGATTATAGAATTGTCTACTTGGATGATAATTACCAGCAAACAATTATTGGCCGAACGAGTCGTGATTATGTTTGGATTATGGCGCGGACAGCGCAAATTTCTGATCAAGACTATGGTGAGTTAGTGTCTCAAGTGCGGTCGTTGGGCTATGACACTGCGTTGTTACAGAGGGCAGTGCATAAGATTCCAAAACGGTCTGTATCTTTGCAGGCGCCAAGCGTTGAAAATATTGAATACTCGGCGATTACTCGAGGAAAATCGGAACGAGTCGTTGTGCAGAAGGGCAGGTATAGCTACTTTTTAAATGATAAAAAAATGTTCCAAACTATGTTAACTAAGACTAATCTCAATGTCTTGGCAACGATTTTAGCGGGCTTAGATGTGGCTGCTATTGAGGATCTCCAAGCGCCGTCTAAACGTTACCAGTTTGATGGAGCCATGGTTACCTCATTAGCCATAAAATCAGAGGGTAAAACACATAGGAGTGTGACATTTGATGATGACAACCCACCGGAAGAGCTTAAAGAATTGGTTAATTATCTTTTGGGGATGAGGTTTTAGGGCAGTCTTTTTAGTTGTCGATAAAAACCAATTATTACGCAAATGACGCTTCGCCATTTGCCGATGAGCGCATCCAGCTACTATACTGCGCGCACCAAAATGAGTGGTCTACAAAATGTCGTTACGTAAAAATCAATTAGAGGCTAATAAACTGCAGAAGCGGCTGCGCCGCAATGTCGGTAAAGCTGTGGCAGATTACCGCATGATTGAGGAAGGCGATCGCATTATGGTATGCCTCTCCGGGGGTAAAGATTCCTACGCGATGCTAGATATTCTTATGAATCTGCAGAAAAATGCGCCGATTAAATTTGAGCTAATAGCGGTTAACTTAGATCAAAAACAGCCTGGATTCCCCGAGCATGTGTTACCTGCTTATCTTGATAAGCTTGATATCGAATATCATATTTTGGAAAAAGATACTTACAGTATTGTCACCAGCAAAATTCCCGAGGGTAAGACCTACTGTAGCCTCTGTTCTAGATTGCGGCGCGGTACCTTGTATGGTTTCGCAGAACAAATTGGCGCAACCAAGGTTGCTCTCGGTCATCACCGTGATGATGTTGTTGAAACATTGTTTTTGAATATGTTTTATCAGGGAAAACTTAAGGCGATGCCACCTAAGTTATTGTCCGATGACAAGAAAAATGTATTGATTCGACCGCTGGCTTACTGCCGAGAGTCCGATCTTATTGAGCTGGCTGAGCTTAAGCAATTCCCGATTATTCCCTGTAATTTGTGCGGCTCACAAACGGGCCTGCAGCGAAATGCGGTAAAGGATATGCTGAAACAGTGGGAGCGACAGTTTCCTGGGCGTATTGATGCAATTTTTGGAGCGATTAAAAATGTAGCGCCGTCACAGCTAGCGGATACAGAGTTATTTGACTTTGTCGGTTTGACACAAGAAAAACTGGAGATAGAGCAGAGCGAGAATGTTGAAATTGAATCGTTTATTCGGGCGATTAACGTTTAAATCCATGATTAGCCGACGCTTGGGTAAACTGACAACAAATAACACTTTAAATAAGAAAAGGAGTTTCCATTGAAATCTGCATTGACACACGCTGGTCGAATATTATTAGCCTTCTATTTTCTCTTGCCAGGGATTATGAAGTTTGCTGCATGGGATATGCATATAGTGCTCATGGAAACCCACGGCATGATAATGTTGCCCTTGCTACTTGCGCTTGCTGGCATAATCCAAATTGGTGCGAGTATTTGCCTGTTGATCAATAAACAACTTGTTATATGCGCGCTTGGTCTAGCAGGTATGGTTTTGCTCATAAACCTGAATCTACATGATTTTTGGAATGTTTATGAAGGTGTTGATGCCAAACATGAAACTCAAAATTTTGTGAAAAACATGGGAATATTTGCAGGATTGTTACTATTAGCTGCAATGAATATGGGGAAAGCTAGCAATGTGTATGTGGAAAAATAAAGCTAGGCCTAAACTAGCAATATGTACACGTCCCACTGGCATCAAAATTTAATAAGGGAAAAGCATGTCTAATTTGTCTGTCTCTACCATTGTAGCTTTTTTGGCCTATGTTGCGATCGTACTAAGTATCGGTTTTTACGCCTACTTAAAAACCAAAAATGCCACAGATTATTTTCTGGGTGGTCGAGAATTATCACCTGCTGTATCAGCTATTAGTGCCGGCGCATCGGATATGAGCGGTTGGGTGTTGTTAGGTTTACCTGGGTATGCCTACTTGGCCGGATTAGAGGCGGCGTGGATATCCATTGGACTTGTCATTGGGGTCGCTGCAAATTGGATGCTGGTGGCCAAAAGACTGCGTATATACAGCGCGCTACTGGACGATGCTGTTACCTTGCCTACTTTCTTGCAGCGGCGGTTTGCCGATCAAACGCCTTGGCTTAAGGTTATTGCCAGTATCAGCATTTTATTATTCTTCTTGTTTTATGTGGGATCTGGTTTGATCGCTGGCGGAAAACTATTTAATGAAGTATTTGGTTTCGACTACCATATAGCTGTATTTGTTAGTGTCACCTTGATTCTCGTCTACACCCTATTTGGTGGCTTTCTAGCGGTGTCCTGGACCGATGTTTTTCAAGGGCTACTAATGTTATTAGCGCTGGCCTGCGTTCCTGTGATGGTCATATCGCAGTCAGGTGGAGTTGGCGAGTTTACCTCTCAAATTAGCCAGACAAACCCTGAGTTACTTAATATGTTTACCGATGCTAATGGAGATGCTTTAGGGCTGATGTTTATTGTTAGTACCATGGGTTGGGGGCTAGGTTATTTTGGACAACCACATATATTGGCTCGATTCATGGCTCTGAGATCGGCCTCAGAGACTAGTAAAGCTGCCAGCATAGGCATTTTTTGGGCGGCAGTGTGCTATTTGCTAGCGATCATAGTGGGGCTTAGTGGTGTTGCTTATTTGCCGGATCTACTACCTGATTCTGAGAAAGTCTTTATCGCCCTAACTGGCTTGATTTTCCACCCTTTGATTGCGGGTATTTTACTGGCGGCTATTCTTGCTGCCATTATGAGCACAGTGGATTCTCAGTTGTTAGTCTGCTCATCATCTTTGGCTGAGGATCTGTATCCTTTGATGGTTAAAAAACAGTTGAGTACTGAAAATCGGTTACAGGTAGGGCGCATAGCTGTGGTCGTGTTAGCGCTCTGTGCAACCCTTCTTGCGATGCAACCAGATAGTAAAGTCCTTGATGTCGTCTCTTATGCTTGGGCGGGTTTGGGAGCCTCGATAGGGCCGGCTATATTAGTTAGTTTGTATTGGAAGAAAATGACTTCATCAGGCGCTTTGACGGGAATAGTAGTAGGCGGTCTAACCGTGATTGTTTGGTCTCAGCTACAGGGAGGAATATTCGATCTCTATGCCTTAGTGCCAGGATTTATTTTTTCTTTAGTCGCTATTACACTGGTATCTATTCTTGATAAAAAGCCCGAAAATCAAGTAGTAGCGAGCCAGTTTAATCTTATGGAACAGCAGGTAAATACCGCGACAATCAAGTAATTATCGTGCTAATGAGGCTGCTGTGGGTGAAGATTAGCTTATTACATTTGTTCCATAACTTCGATGCCAAGTAGATCAAGGCCTTGAGCTAAGGTGGCTGCGCTAAGTGCGGAAAGTTTTAGACGGCTGTTTTGTGTAGCCTCCGGCACATCCTTCTTTAATATCGGACAAAATTCATAGAAAGCCATAAAGACACTGGCTAACTCGTACAAATAGGTACAGAGAGTGTGGGGGTAGCAATCTATGGCCACTTGGTCGATCACTTCCTCAAATTGGATTAACTTGAGCGCTAAGGCTTTCTCTTGGCTCTTAATGATATCGATCTCTGCTGAAATCGTTCCAGGATTTTTGCCGGCCTTGCGGAAAATACTTGAAATTCGGGTGTAGGCGTACTGTAAATAAGGCGCTGTGTTACCTTCAAAAGACAACATTGAGTCCCAGTCAAAAATATAATCATTGGTGCGAGTGATACTCAAGTCTGCGTATTTAACCGCGCCAATACCCACCTTATTGGCAATATCTTTAACTTGCTCTTCGCTGAGGTTGTTGTTCTTTTCACGCACCAATCTTTCAGCACGCTGCACGGCCTCTACTAGCAAGTCGGCTAATTTTACGGTGCCGCCACTGCGAGTTTTAAACGGTCGCCCATCTTCGCCCATCATAGTGCCGAATGGGTGGTGCTCCATGCGGACTCTTTTCGGTATATAGCCGGCCTTACGACCCGTAATAAACACCTGTTTCATATGCAGGGACTGACGGGCGTCAATAAAATATAGAATACGATCGGCATGCAGTTCATTGACCCTATAACGCAACGCAGCCAGGTCGCTGGTTGCGTAGAGAAACCCGCCGCCAGATTTTTTTACTAGCATCGGGGAAGGATTACCATTTTTGTCCGCCAACTCAGGCAGAAAAACCACCTTTGCACCATCAGAGTCTACGGCTATGCCTTGATTGCTTAGGTCGTCGACGACTGTTTCTAGGGCATCGTTATAGGCGCTTTCAGGTTGAATGTGCGCTTCAAGAAGCCCGACATTGAGTCGTTGGTAGATATCTAGACTATGTGCGACTGACACCTTAATAAACTTGTGCCAAAGTTTGCGGCAATGTGCATCACCGGACTGCAGTTTTACGACGTACTCACGCGCCTTGTTGGCAAAGTCCGGATCTTCATCAAAATGCTTTTTTGACTGCTGATAAAAAAGCTCCAAGTCATCCAAAGCTAGCTCTGCTTGTTCACCTTCACCTAAGTGCATTTCTAGCTCGGCAATCAGCATGCCAAACTGAGTGCCCCAGTCGCCCATATGATTTTGACGTTTAACGATATGGCCTTGATATTCAAGAACTCGGGCTAAGGAATCTCCGATTATGGTAGAACGCAAATGCCCTACATGCATTTCCTTGGCAAGGTTTGGCGAGGAGTAATCAATGACTACAGTTTGTTGATCTTCAGGTTCAAGCTCTCTGGGTTTCGCTTGATTAAGATTTTCTGCTAGGAAAGGCTTACTTAGATGAATGTTGATAAATCCTGGACCTGCAATTTCCAGCTTCTCCGCGATCCCCTCAAGATCGATATGTTCAAGGATTTCTGCCGCTAGATCTCTGGGGCTGGTTTTCATCCTTTTGGCCGCACCCATAGAGCCGTTGGCTTGATAGTCACCAAATTTAGGCTTCCCGCTCAAAGCAACCATGGGAGAACAATCTTCGGGAATACCCGCGGAACGCATCGCCGCCGTGAATCGCTGGGTGAGAAGCGCTTTTAATCGCATTTTGGAAGATTCCTGTGTTCTGCAGAGCAACTGAACACGGATTGTAGGTTTCCTGCCGCAGAAAGCAAAGGGCAACTTGCAAAAACTCTACTAATTGCTATAGTTTTTGTCGTTTGGTTAGGCAAAAGACTGTCTTAGCTGTAACAAAATTAGACATAGGATATAATCGCTGGTGCGACGTTGGTTTTATGAGTCAAAGGCTGCAAGGTTAATTTGGCCACGACTAAATTACTCCTTTAAGGCAGAACAATGGAAGCAACATTAATTGATCAGGGTCTTGATCTCATGCTATTTGGGATGGGGACTGTATTTACGTTTCTTACTCTATTAGTGGGTGTCACCCATGTAATGTCGGTGGTTGTTAATAAAATAGCGCCTGCAGAGCCAGATGCGTTGGCTGGAGCCGTGTCTTTTAATACATCAGAGGCCCCCATCGATCCACGTATCGCGAAAGTAATCCAGGTCGCCATAGATAAGCACCGAGCTCGTTAGGCGAAACTGTTAAATAGCCGCGCGCCAAACTCAGAAAGATAAAATTTTTAATTAGTTGGACATATTTATGCCCTCGAAAAAGACTGTATTAGGGATAACCGAAGTTGTATTGCGTGATGCCCATCAATCGTTATTTGCCACGCGCATGCGAATCGATGACATGTTACCCATCGCTGAAAAGCTAGACGAAATTGGTTATTGGTCAATGGAGTCTTGGGGTGGAGCAACATTTGACTCTTGCATTCGATTTTTAGGTGAGGATCCGTGGGATCGTATTCGAGAAATTAAAAAGGCCATGCCCAACACTCCCCAGCAGATGTTATTCCGGGGCCAGAATATTCTGGGTTACAGGCATTACGCAGACGATGTTGTAATGAAATTTGTTGAGCGGGCTGCCGTTAATGGGATTGACGTGTTTCGGGTGTTTGATGCGATGAACGATATGCGCAATTTAGAAACAGCGTTACGCGCGGTAAAGCAAGTTGGCAAGCACGCTCAGGGGACAATTTCCTACACGGTTAGCCCTGTGCATACTCTTGAGTTATGGGTTGATCAAGCTCGGCAGATAGAGGACGCAGGAGCCGATTCAATTTGTATTAAAGACATGGCCGGATTGCTAACGCCTTATGTAGGCTTTGATTTGGTCACCCGCCTGAAAAAAGCGGTAACCATTCCGATACAGCTTCATGCTCATGCCACCACAGGCTTATCAACGAGTACCATTATGAAATGTGTCGAGGCTGGCATTGATAATGTTGATAGTGCTATTTCGTCGATGTCGATGACCTATGGCCACTCAGCTACTGAATCGGTAGTGTCGATTTTTAAAGACACTGATCGAGATACAGGTCTTAACATTGAAAAGCTGGAAGAGATAGCCGCTTACTTCAGGCTAGTGCGTAAAAAATATGCTGAGTTTGAAGGTTCCCTAAGAGGCGTTGATTCGCGCATTCTCGTGGCCCAGGTTCCTGGAGGTATGTTGACGAATATGGAGGGTCAGTTGAGAGAGCAAGGCGCCGAGGACAAGTTGGATGAGGTGCTTGCTGAAATACCTAAGGTGCGAGAAGATCTAGGTTTTATACCGCTTGTTACACCCACTTCTCAGATAGTGGGTACTCAGGCAGTGCTCAACGTACTGACCGGCGAGAGGTATAAGACAATCACTAAAGAGACTGCGGGGGTTTTGCGTGGTGAATACGGTGCTGCGCCAGCTGCAGTGAATGCTGAACTGCAATCGAGAGTGCTTGATGAGGGTGAAGAGGCGATTACCTGTCGTCCTGCTGACAATATTGAGCCCGAGTTAGATAGATTAAGAGCCGAGGTGATAGCTCTCGCTGAGCAGAATGACTTTATACTGACCTCTGGCGAGGGTGAGATCGATGATGTGCTCACTTATGCGCTTTTCCCCCAGGTAGGGTTGAAGTTCTTACAGCATAGAGACGACTCGAGCATGTTTGAGCCCATACCTACAGGAAGACTTGCGGTCCAAGTGAACGAGGCAGGTGAAGAGGCTTATACTGTTGATGTGGAGGGGAAATCCTATCATGTTACTGTTGCCTCCGGTGGCGATATCTCGTCGATCAAAGAGTCGGGCGCCCGTCCAGCAGCAGTTGCACAAGTGGAATCTGCTGCTCCTGTGAATGCTCCACTAGCGGGCACTGTCGTTAAGGTGCTAGTGCAACCAGGGCAAGCAGTCCTTGAAGGTGAGTCGATTATCATCTTGGAGGCCATGAAAATGGAAACCTCGATTAGTGCGCCTAATGCAGGCACCATTGTCGCCATAAAAGTACAAAGTGGTGATAGCTGTGCGGTGGGCGATCTCCTTGTGACACTGGCTTAAGGGGCGCTCACTATGGAAAATATGACTAGTTTGTGGGCGAGTTCGGGGCTTGCACAGATTCAGCTGGGTCAGTCAGTGATGATGGCTGTTGGATTATTATTATTATTTTTGGCCATCCGGAAGGGTTTTGAACCGCTGCTTTTGGTGCCCATTGGATTTGGTACTATTTTGGCTAATATCCCTGGCGCTGGATTCGATGCCGCCCCAGTTTATGATGCTCTTGGTCATATGCAGAGTCCGGGTGGGCTGCTTTACTATATTTATCATGCTGGTATTGAAACAGGCCTATTCCCTCTGGTTATTTTTATGGGGGTGGGTGCCATGACCGACTTTGGCCCTTTGCTGGCTAATCCCAAAACCTTATTGCTTGGTGCAGCTGCTCAGGTAGGTATTTTTACGACAGTCCTTGGGGCGGTTGGCTTGAGTCATTTTGGTATTTTAGATTTTAGTATTCGGGATGCTGCTTCAATTGGTATTATAGGTGGCGCGGATGGGCCAACGGCTATTTTTGTCACCAGTAAGTTATCACCTGATTTATTGGGTGCCATTGCTGTCGCGGCGTATTCTTATATGGCCTTGGTGCCAATCATTCAGCCGCCAATAATGCGGGCTCTCACGACACCAGCGGAACGTCAGATCGAAATGGTGCAGTTAAGGCCGGTTAGCAAGCCTGAGCGAATCGTATTTCCCTTAACATTACTGGTACTGGTGGCCTTGTTGTTGCCCGATGCCGCGCCTCTTTTGGGTATGTTTTGTTTTGGCAACCTCATGCGTGAATGTGGTGTGGTTAACCGTCTCAGTGATACCACTCAAAACGCCTTAATAAACATAGTGACAATATTTTTAGGCTTAGGTGTCGGCTCAAAAATGAGTGCTGAAAAATTCCTTAATGCCGAAACCATGGGTATTTTAGCTTTGGGTGCTATTGCATTTTGTATTGGCACAGCGTCTGGAGTGTTGATGGCTAAGCTCATGAACGTCATATCTACGCATAAGGTTAACCCACTGATTGGTGCAGCTGGCGTATCAGCCGTGCCGATGGCAGCGCGGGTCGCGAACAAAGTGGGCCTTGAGTCCAATCCGCAGAATTTCCTATTAATGCATGCCATGGGCCCTAACGTTGCCGGCGTCATTGGTTCGGCGGTAGCGGCCGGTGTGATGATTAATTTAGTTGGGAACATGTAATCTGATGAAGCCTGTCGAACAAGCTATTGTGAATAAACTCTCCAGAGACTTAGATCCCAGCACTCTAGATGTAACTAACGAGAGTTTTATGCACTCGGTCCCAGAAGGGTCTGAAAGTCATTTCAAACTTGTGGTCGTCAGTGAAAAATTTGAAAGTAAACGATTGGTCCAACGCCATCAAATGATTTACGCCTTGCTGCGTGACGAATTGGCAGGCCCAGTCCATGCTCTAGCGATTCACACTTACACCTCTAAAGAATGGCATTTAAAGGAACAAGACGCGCCCGATTCTCCAAAGTGCCATGGCGGGTAATTAGTCAATTTAAGCGGCAGGGAAAGGTTGTAATTGCGTCATGCCAAGCTATCTCCTCACTAAATTTTGCGGTTTACCGATTCTGCCGGCACTTCATCACATATAAATACCTGTTCACCGAATTGCTCTGGAGGTTGCCGGCTCGGGGGAAGATAATCAGACGGTCAATACCTTTCAGCCCGTGCTGGAAGGATAATTAAAATTTTAGTCAGGGGGAGTTATGCACTCGCAATCAATAATTACCAATCAGGGTTGGTTCCAAGCTTTTTTCCAAGCCAAACATTTTAGTGCAATTCTTGCACTCTCATTTTCATTGATCTTGTCGGCCTGTGGTGGTGGCGGCAGCAGTGTTACAGAAAATGACTTGGTTGATCCAGGGTCCGTTGACTTAACCATTCGATACTCCTTTTTCGTTCACAGTCGAGTTAGTCATTTTATAAAGCGGGTTAGTATGATTTATTCGGTAGGAAAATGCAGTTCTTACTGCTAATATTTGACCTTGATTTGTATCACGAGTTGGTTAAATAAAATAAGGAACCTCGGAGTAATTCCTATGAAAGCGACTTTTACCAAAATGTCGAAGAGTACTGCTGAAGACTGGGCCATCATTGTGCCGGAGCAAATGAAATTTTTCAAAAAGCTTCCAGATCGCATTCTTAGTCACATGAAGCTATTAACTGGGGATTATGGCGGATTTGCCGTGGATCGACTGCAGCACTCACTACAGACTGCAGAAAGGGCTGCTGAGGCGGGGGAGGACGACGAGTATGTTGTCTGTGCTCTTTTACACGATATTGGCGATACTCTAGGCAGTGCAAACCACGCCGATGTGGCCGCAGCAATTTTACAGCCTTACGTGTCCGAGGAGAATCATTGGATGATCAAGCATCATGCGATTTTCCAAGGCTATAACTTCTTCCATTTTCTTGGGGTTGACCGAAACATGCGCGATCAATTTCGTGAAACAGATCATTTTAAGCGGACAGCACGGTTTATTGCCAAATATGACGATCCTTCCTTTGATCCGGACATGCCAGAATTGGCTCTCTCTACATTTGAGCCGATACTTAGACGGGTTTTTAGTCAGCCTAAAAATAGCATTTATAAAGCTCTAACTGACAATTAAAGGAAACTTTGACGATGTCTACTAAAACGATAACGGGAATTTACATCGCTTCAGCAATGGGGGACTCTATGACGGGCCACGCAATAGTTGCCTTGAAGGCGGGTAAAGGTATTGTTGGCGATCGCTATTATTCTGAGACCGGCAAAAATCGATCAACTTATAAAGGCCAGCCTGATTTTGAGCTTACTTTGATCGAATCTGAGGTGATCGAAAGCTTCAATAAGGAAGGTGGACACAGTTTTCATGAGAGTGACTTTCGTCGTAATCTAATTACTAAAGGTGTGCGTTTAAATGACTTAGAGGGCCAGCATTTCACAATCAATGAGATAAGCTTCTATGGTGTAAGGTTATGTGAACCATGCGCTAGTCTGCAGCGGCGTCTAGGAGTTAGCATTCTCCCAGAGTTGGTTGGTAAGGGTGGTCTTCGCGCTCAAGTCAAAGGTAGCGGCATTTTATCGGTAGAGGATACCTTTAGCATTGACCTATAGTTAGACTTAGTTCAACGCAAAGAAGTCTAATGCGGTCGCTGTGGTCATTTGGCGAATAATATCTTCAGATTCTTCTCTGTTATCAGAAATACACTTGACGATGTGCTTTAAAAAAGCGGGTTCATTTCGTCGATTTTTTGGCAATGGATCCATGTTTCTTGGCAGTAAATAGGGAGCATCGGTTTCTACCATTAATCGATCTAATGGAATATTTTTTACTAATTCTTGTAGTTCTTGACCGCGACGCTCGTCGCAGACCCAGCCAGTAATACCGATATATAAGTCCAGATCTAAATAATTAAAAAGAGTCTTTTTGTCACCGGTAAAGCAGTGAATAACGGCCTTGGATATCGACTCGCGATGGTAGGTTAAGATCTCAAGCTGGCGCTTGGCGGCATCACGTTCATGCAAAAATAATGGCATGGTTAACTCTGCGGCGAGCTCAAGTTGCGCTTCAAAGGCCATTTCTTGGTCTTTTTGTAATGATAAATTACGATTGAAATCCAGCCCAGTCTCCCCAATAGCGACCACTGCGGAGTGGCTTGCGAGTTCTTTAAGGCAGCTGCGAGAGGTCGTACCCCAATATTTAGCCTCGTGGGGGTGAATACCTGCCGTGGCATAGAGCATGTTAGGAAATTGGGATTGGTATTCATCACAAAGAGCAATCACAGCTCGACTCTCGCTAACAGAAGTGCCGGTTAGAATAATCTTTTCAACGCCAGCTGATAGAGCTCGCTCCAAGACATCGGGAATACGGGTCTTAAATTGCTGGTTAGAAAGGTTAACACCAATATCAATTAACATCGGTTAGGGCTCGTATTTAGGAGGATCGTATTGTAAATAATTTAATGAGAATGTCACTGATGACGTTGGCCTATTTAGGCAATAACCTCTTAGTGTGAAATGTGTTAATTCTCAAACGCCCGTCTAACTTTTGATTCGAACGGCTAGCACATCACATTGGGCGCCATGAAGTACTGAATTACTGGTAGATCCAAAAATTAACGACAAGCCATGTCTGCCATGACTGCCCACAACAATTAATTCAATATTTTCAGCGTTAGCCATACTATGCATCTCCTGGGCAGGGTGACCCAAAATAACATGCTGATCTGTCGGGTCAACTTCTAGTTCGTTACCTAGTATTGAGAGGCGCAGAGTGGCCTGATCTGTTAGTTGGGTCTGCACGTCCGATAGATCTACAGGTATGTCTCCACCGTATGTGAAGGCTAATGGTTCAAGAATATGGCAAATAGATATTTTTGTATCGGTGTTAGAAAAGAGAAATTTGACTCGGTCTATCACCTGCTGAGATTCTGGTGATAGGTCTAATCCGACCAATATATGTTTGTAGGACGACATAGTGGTGTACCCTTTAGGTTATTTGATTGTAGTATTAAATACTCTGGCTTTTAAAAGCAATAGATTTTCTCAGTATTACTAAAGAGTAGTAGTTAATGACGTGGTTGTTAATCATATTTTGTATCGCCGTCGTCCTCTCTCCTTTGATGTGGTTTAAACAATCGCCCCACCAAAAGAGGCTGGCGGAGTTGCGTAGTGGTGCGGCGGCAGTAAATATTCAGGTTAGCCTGCATCGAAGACCTGATGCTAGAGAGTCAGAAACAGCTTTAGAGGCTGTTTGTTATAAAATGCGGCGGGAAGGCTCAGGTGGCCAAAGAAGTTGGGTTATTCATCGATTTAGTCAGCGAGGGTGGGAATCTCCTTGGGCTGGTTGGCGGTGGGTGCAAAGTGAGGCTGATTTAAGTTGGCATAAAATATTATTGGAAATATTACCTGAACTGCCATTAAACGTGACAGCAATTATTGCAACAGAGCTAGATGTGGGGGCCATTTGGAGCGAGCGAGGGGATCATCAGGACTTGCTTAAAATCGCCGAGAGTTTAGGTAAATTAAAACACCATGCTGAAAATATTTCGCATTGAAGCTTGACCAAAGGGCAATAGAACAAGTATATATGCCAACCTTGGGCACGTCTTAAACGTGTTGCGTAATCAAAACGAGCTCCTTTACTAGTATAAAGTGATGCCGTAATAAGGAAACTTTCGCCAAATGGGCAAATCTTTAGTCATTGTAGAGTCACCAGCCAAAGCCAAAACAATTAATCGCTATTTGGGCGATGATTTTATTGTTAAATCGAGTATCGGTCATATTAGAGACTTACCTACGGGCGCGAATAGAGTGCCTAGTGACCCTAAAGATCGTGCTAAGCAGGCGGCTTTGACCCGCAAAATGTCTCCTGAAGATAAAATTGTACATCGCGAGAAAAAAACAAAATCTCAACTTATAAAGAGCATGGGCATTGATCCAGATAATAACTGGAAGGCAGATTATGCGACCCTCCCGGGTAAAGAAAAAGTAGTAGCAGAGCTTAAGAAACTGGCTAAAAATGCGGACATTGTCTATCTGGCGACGGATATGGATAGAGAGGGAGAGGCTATTGCGTGGCATCTAACCGAGGTGATTGGAGGTGACGAAGATCATTATAAGCGAGTTGTTTTTAACGAAATAACCAAGAAGGCTATACGCAAAGCGTTCGAGGCTCCGGGTGAACTCAATAAAGATCGGGTTGATGCCCAACAAGCAAGGCG
>JABILI010000048.1 GCA_018654575.1 Porticoccaceae bacterium | reverse complement strand
GGCGCGTAGATGTTTTTTCATGGTAAGCGGGTAGTAGCTGCCGCCTTTGACGGTGGCATCGTTGGCCACCACCATGCATTCTTGCCCGCTAATACGACCAATACCGGTAATAATGCCTGCAGCGGGAACCTCTTCGTCATACACGCCGTGGGCCGCCAGAGTAGACAATTCAAGGAAGGGAGAGCCTGGATCAAGCAATCCTTGGATGCGCTCACGCGGTAATAATTTACCCCGGCTAATATGCCGCGCGCGCGCCTTGGCGCCGCCGCCTTGATTAATAGTACCGAGGATGCTTTTGAGATCATCGACCTTGACCTTCATTGCCTCTGCGTTAGCCGAAAAGTCAGCACTTTTAGTATTAATTTTGGTCTTAATAATGGCCATGGAGGTCCTCTCAACTACTTTGTGAAAAAAGTTCGCGCCCAATCAGCATGCGCCTAACTTCAGATGTGCCAGCGCCGATTTCATAGAGCTTGGCGTCACGTAACAATCTTCCGGCCGGATATTCATTGGTATAGCCGTTGCCACCCAGAGCTTGAATCGTCTGCAGTGCCATTTGTGTGGCCTTTTCCGCAGTAAATAAAATAACCGCGGCGGCATCTTTGCGTGAATCTTGGCCCATATCGCAGGACTTGGCGACAGCGTAAAGATAAGCGCGTGATGCGTTGAGGTCCGCATACATATCAGCGACTTTACCCTGCATTAACTGAAATTCGCCGATGGCTTGGCCGAACTGTTTTCGCTCATGAATGTAGGGAAGTGCAACGTCCAAACAGGCCTGCATAATACCAACAGGCCCACCAGAAAGTACCGTCCGTTCGTAGTCTAAACCAGACATCAATACCGCCACTCCTCGGCCTTCACCGCCGAGAATATTTTCAGAGGGAACCTCGCAATCTTGAAATACCAATTCGCAAGTGTTGGAGCCCCTCATACCTAACTTATCTAGCTTTTGATGGCGAGAGAACCCTGGATAATCACGCTCAACGATAAAAGCGGTAATACCTTTTGATCCTGCATCTATGTCGGTTTTGGCGTAGATAATATAGGTATGTGCATCAGGACCATTGGTGATCCACATTTTGTTGCCATTAAGCACATAGTGGGTTCCTTTTTTCTCAGCCTTCAGCGCCATGCCCACTACATCTGAGCCCGCATTCGGTTCGCTCATTGCCAACGCGCCAATATGCTCACCAGAGCATAAGGCTGGTAGATACTTTTGCTTTTGCCCTTCTGTGCCATTTTTGTGGAGCTGATTAACACAGAGATTTGAATGAGCACCATAGGACAAACCCACAGAAGCGGAGGCTCGAGAGATTTCTTCCATCGCGACACAGTGAGCTAGATAACCCATGCCAGTGCCACCATATTGCTCATCCACTGTCATGCCTAAGAGTCCCATGTTGCCAAGCTTGCGCCATAGATCCATGGGAAACTCATTAGTGCGGTCTATCTCTGCAGCGCGAGGAGCGATCTCTGCGGCACAAAATTGATAAACGCTGTCACGCAACATGTCGATATCTTCACCTAGATTAAAATTTAGAGTGGGGTAGGAGGTATTCATAGATCAATTTTGCCTATTAGTTTTAAGTGCATTAATGCAGTCAGCTTCAGCTTTTTTTAGATCTTTCAAAAGATTACTAATGTCGTCTAGCTGTTGGTTGAGCTTTTCTCGCTGCTGGCGAATTGCGCCAATAAGACTGTTGAGTTGTTCTATATTAGTTTTACCTGGCTCATACATATCGATAATTTGACGTGAATCCTCCAGGGATAGGCCTAGTCTTTTGCCGCGCAGTATTAGACGCAGTCTTGTTCGATCTGCAGAGCTGTAGACGCGTGTTTGTCCGCGCCGAGAGGGGTTAATCAGGCCGATCTCTTCATAATGTCGCATGGTGCGTGTAGTGACGCCGAATTCTTTGCGTAGGTCGGTAATGCTAAATTCAGCTAGCGTGGTGGCAAGGTTTGGCATAGTAGGCCCATACTTTTTAAGATAGAGGGCATTTTAGAGGAATATAACGTTTACGTCAACGTAAGGTTATTGAGGCTTTGACAATTTAAATCTAATCTAATTTTAAATCCATTTGGTACTGAAATAACTCTGTGTTGTAGAGTGCTAGTAGATGATCTACTAACACCTCTGAGTCACTATCTTGATAATAGGAGCGTCGAACTAAGCTTAATAGGGGCGACTGCGGAGCGATATTAAGGTGCTCTGCAATGGTTTCTGTCGCAGCTATAGCGCTAATGGTTTGCTTGACATGAGTGACTGTCATACCACTCTCACGAAAGTACTGGTGGCGGGATTGGTTAATAAAAATATCGGTGGATGCGGGCATTAGGACGCCGGCACTCCAACTATCAAAATAACCAAAGAAAACACCTCCACGCTGTCGTTTGCGGACTAAGTGAAATAGCGTCTTATCATCGGTTATTGAGAATTCGGCGGAGATATCGTTGGGCGGATTCAGTATTTCACAGCTTATAACTTTGGCAATCGAATTAGTGGCTATGCTGTCAATTTCTTCAAGTATACCGAGAAGAGGTGCCTGAACCGGCTTTGGTGAGTATTTGTAGATGACGTGTGTTCCGCGGCCGCGGGCTCGTTCCACTAGATTTTCCAGAGCTAATTCATTTAACGCACGTTTAACGGTTATTCTTGATACGTTAAAGCTATCGGCAAGCTCGGCTTCACTGGGTAGCTTCTCTCCAAAGCGAAGAGTGCCATCTAGAATATAGTTTTTGATGGTGCTGCATAGTTGGTAATAGAGCGGCGTGGGTGAGGTGATAGATACGTCATTTCGTCGACTCTCACCAAGCAGTACGTCAATGTTAACAGTCATAAAAGCTCCTAATTAAGCCAATAATTGTTGCACTAAAACTCACAATAAGATATAAAGATATACCATTAGCATGTTCGCTTCAAATTTTTGAGTGGTAGCTATAAATTATATTGTTAAACGATGTTTGTTGTAATTATAAACTAGGGAAATTTATGAGGTTAGTCCTTTCACTCTTTTGTGTTCGATACGTCAAGTCACAGTCTGTATTTAAATGCGCTCTTTATTGCGGGACACAATTTTGAATCAAACACTTAAAGGCGTACGTATTCTTGATCTGACCCATATGCTAGCGGGTCCTTATGGCAGCATGATATTGGCTGATCTAGGTGCGGAAACAATTAAAGTAGAGCCTTTGCAGGGCGAGGGTACCAGAAAGCTCTTAGCTAATGATCCTAATAATTCTCTAGATGGTATGGGTGCTTACTACATTACTTTAAACCGCAATAAAAAGAGTGTTGCGATCGACCTGAAGTCGGAAAAAGGATTAATGGTCTTTTATCGGTTAGTTGAAAAATCTGATATCGTTATTAGTAATTTTGGCGCGGGCGTGGCGGAACGGCTCAAAATTGATTACTTGACGTTAAAGCAGATCAATAGCCGTATTATCACCTGTAGCATTTCGGGTTTTGGTTCGGATGGACCCGGGAGCAAAAGGCCTGCCTTTGATCAGGTTGCTCAAGCTATGGGAGGCGGCATGTCGATTACTGGCGTGGATCGACAGCAACCAGTTCGTGCGGGAATTCCGATAGGTGATTTGGGTGGTGGTATGTTCGGAGTCATGGGCATTTTGGCTGCGATCATTGAGCGAGAGCAAAGCGGGATTGGGCAGCATGTTGATATCTCTATGCTCGACTGTCAGGTCTCGATGCTAAATTATATGGCGACCATGCATTTTTTGTCCGGGGAGGACCCTTATCCCATTGGAAACAGTCATTTTGTGCATGTGCCCTATAATACTTTCTCATGTTCGGATGGGTTTATCGTTATCGCCGTCATTACAGACAATTTTTGGCATAACCTTAAGGAGGTCATTGACTGCCCAGAATTTGGAGATGAAAAATTTGATACACAGCCGGGACGTTGGAAAGAAAAAGATTTAATCGAAAAGAAGGTTAACGAGGCACTTATTACTAATACCTGTAAATACTGGTTAGATAAATTAGAGGCAAAGAGGATTCCATGCGGGCCAGTAAACACTTTTAGTCAGGTGCTCTCAGACGAGCAGGTACTGCACCGAAATATGGTAGTAGATCTCCCCCACCCCAATGGGAAGTCTACCAAGGGCCCCGGAAACCCTATTAAATTATCCCGTGGTTCTGATACTGTGTTCACACCCGCGCCTACACTAGGCGAGCATACTGATGATGTTATGATGGAATTGTTAAATATGACTGCAGGTGAACTAGCGGACTTAAAGCGCCAAGAGGTTATCAGTTAATGAAAGAACGCATAGTGATTACCGATGTTGGACCTCGTGATGGTTTACAGAATCAACCCAAAATCCTTTCTATTGAACAACGTGTAGAACTTATAAGCGCTATTGCAGCGGCGGGGGTGCCTCAAATTGAAGTAGGTAGCTTCGTTTCTCCACGAGCAGTTCCGGCGATGGCGGGGACGGACAGAGTATTTGCCGCTTTAGATGCCAATGCCACTTATAAAACTCCTAGTATTGCTCTTATTCCCAATTTAAAAGGCTATGAATTAGCTCGTGATGCCGGGGCTAAAGCCGTGACGATGGTGCTTTATGCCAGTGATGGTATGGCGCAAAAAAATGCTGCGATGTCGATGACAGATGCTGAAGATATCACGATGAAGATACTTCGCTTGGCAAAGCAGGATGGAATAGAGGTTATTGCAACCATCGCCGTGGCATTTTCTTGTCCCTTTGATGGTCCTAGCGACCCATTGCTAGTTCAAAGCATAGCGAGTAAATTTATTGATGCTGGTGCAGATCAGTTGGTTTTGGCTGACACTATCGGATCATCAGACCCACAACAGGTGAGAGTTTTAACTGAGGCTTTAGTTGAAAGTCATGGTCCGAGTCAATTAGGCTGCCATTTCCACGATACCAGAGCGATGGGGTTGGCTAATGTATACGCAGCGGTTGAGGCGGGTATCCGCCGTTTTGATAGCTCTATAGCGGGGTTGGGCGGTTGCCCATTTGCGCCTGGGGCGACCGGTAATGTAGCGACCGATGATGTTGCGATGATGCTACAACAGATGGGCTTTGAGACAGGCATAGATTTAGGTAGATTGATGGAGGCATCCGATTTGGCTGAGACATTAACTGGAACTGCGCCAGGAGGGAGATCTAAGGCGTGGTTGCAGGGCCATTTAGCCAAGCAGGTAGGCTGAGAATTTAATACATAATAATGATAGAAATAATGCGGAGATAAAGATGAGCTACAGACTAGGTGTAGACGTAGGAGGTACATTTACAGACCTGCTACTAATCAATGAAAATACGGGTGAGACACATACCGCCAAGGTGCCTTCTACTCCAGAAGATTCTTCTGTTGGGGTGCTTAATGGTATTGCTATGATTTGTGACGAATCGGGCGTCAATCCAACTGATGTTACCAGAGTGATGCACGGCACTACCGTTGCCACTAATGCGGTGTTAACTGGCAAAGGCGCGAAGGTAGGACTGGTGACTACGTCTGGTTACGAAGATACTTTACAGGTAGCGCGCTCTTTTTGCCCCGGCGGCTTGGGAGGCTGGGTTGGTTTTGTTAAAAAGCCTCTGCTAGCACCACTTGAGTTAACCATAGGCGCTCATGAAAGAATTGGCGCCGATGGCGAGATCGTGACGGATCTGGATGAAGATCAGCTACGCAAAGACCTTAAGGTGCTGCATGCGACGGGCGAAGTTGAAGCGTTAACTATCTGCTTCATAAATTCCTACATTAATGGCGTCCATGAACAGAGAGCCGGCGAAATTGCTGCAGAGATTTTCACCGATACGCCAGTTTCTATCTCTAGTGATGTTGTTCCAGAGATGCAGGAATATGAGCGTACCGAAACCACGGTGGTCAATTCCTATGTGCGGCCTGAAGTAGCCACCTATGTCAGCAACTTACAGGCAGCTCTAGATGACAAGATGGGCTCAGATACTCAGTTATCTATTTTGCGCTCAGACGGTGGATTAGCGTCGGCCAGAGCATCGGCAGAGTCACCCGTTAACATGCTGATGTCTGGTCCTGCCGGAGGAGTATCTGGAGCGATCTACTTTTGTAGTCGCGCTGGATACCATAATATTTTGACTTGCGATATGGGCGGCACCTCTACCGATGTGGCTTTGATTCAAAACTCACGCGCTCGTGTGCGTCGAGAGACTATCGTTGCCGATGTTCGAGTGCGTGCTCCTTCAGTGGATGTACGCACCGTAGGCGCCGGCGGAGGATCTATCGGCTTCGTCCCAGAGTTAACTAAGGCGTTGAGAGTGGGTCCTGAATCTGCTGGCGCTGTGCCTGGGCCTGCCTGTTATATGAAAGGTGGGGAGCAGCCTACCGTGTGCGATGCGAACGTGGTGCTTGGTTACCTGCCTTCTGATGTGCAGTTGGGTGGCAAGATGGAGATCAATCGCGACGCGTCTGTTGCCGCGGTACAGTCAGTCGCTGATGCTATGGGCATTGATTTAATGGCCGCAGCGGAAGGTATTATCAAAATTGTTAATGAGTCGATGTTCGGTGCACTGCGTTTAGTGTCGGTAGAGCAGGGCTATGATCCCCGCGACTTTGCCTTGGTCGGTTTTGGCGGTGCAGGCCCACTGCATGCCAATGCTCTGGGCCTTCTGACTGATGCCTGGCCGGTTATTATTCCACCAGGCCCTGGTGTTCTTTGTGCCTATGGAGACGCCACAACTCAGGTGCAGGACGAAGCGGCACGCACCTATCTAACCATGGCCAATGATCTTAGTGATACGCAGCTGGCCTCTGATTTACATGAGCTTGAGACTCGCGCTGGTGGCGCATTGTTAAAGGACAACATTCCGGTTTCAGAACATGAAATTACTTATCAGGCCGATTTGCGCTATGCAGGGCAGGCTTTCCAAATCACCATTGACTTTACCGAAGACGAGCTTAAAGAGAAGGGCGTTGCCCTGCTGACCGATCAGTTTGATGCAGAGCATGAGCAACTCTTTACCTTTAAGTTAGATGATGGTCATGAGATTTTAATGATTCGCGCGGTGGCTAAGGCAAAAGCCAAGTCGATAGCTGAAAACCAGATTGGTCAGACGGGCATGGGTCTCGAAGAGAGCAAAATTATTGAAAGCCGTTTCTATTACGAAGGCGAGTGGCACGATGCCATTATCTATGATCGTAATAAACTCAATGTTGGTTTGGAGGTTGCTGGGCCTGCAATTGTTGGCGAGATGGACTCGACCACAGTGGTACTGCCTGGCTTCGTCGCCACAGTAGATGCAATTGGCAATCTACTTATTAATCCTGTCAAGAGGGGTAAATAATCATGACCGCGAGACTACTAGAAAGTAACACAAATCCTTTGAACAATGTCGCTGTTGATGGCGTCACTGTTGATATCATAGAAAATGCACTTCGCAACGCGCGGGAAGAAATGGATGCTGTGGTGTTTAGAACAGCTATGTCTCCAGGTATTCGAGAGCAGGGTGACTGCTTTCCGATGATCGCCAACAAAGAAGGCAAGATGGTCGTGGGTCAGTTCGGTTCATTCATCGGACCCTTTTTGGAAGCCTATGATGACAAAATAGAAGAGGGAGACATTATTCTTACTAATGACCCCTACATGTGTAATGCCGCTGTTTCGCATTTACCCGATTGGGTGGTGTTGGTGCCAGTATTTAAAGAGGGGCGCCATATCGCTTGGTCGGCTATGTTTGGACACATGTCTGACAACGGGGGCATGGTGCCTGGTTCGATTCCGATCGAGGCAACTACCATTTTCCAAGAAGGTATTCGCATACCGCCTACTAAGCTATACAAGAAAGGTGTCTTGCAATCTGACCTATTGGAATTGATTTTACACAATGTACGTACCCCGCAATGGAATCGTTTTGATCTTAACGCATTGGTAGCAGCCTGCAACACGGCCGCTAAGCGTTGCGTAGAACTGGCTGAGCGCTTTGGGGACGATATTTTTCATTCGACTATGGACATTATGTTGCAACGCAATTATGACGCGATGAAGCATATCATTGGCATGTTTATCCCAGAAGAACCGCGCGTGTTTGAAGATTACCTCTGTGACGACGGCATGGGTATGGGGCCCTATAAAATCAAGTGCACCATGTGGCGCGAAGGCGACAAAGCCATCTTTGATTTTAGTGGGACTGATCCGCAAGCCCAGAGTTCAGTTAACTTCTTTTTGAACGAAGATATGTTCAAGATGTTCTTTGGGTCGTTCACCATTAACGTGGTGGACCCACAGATTGTGTTTAACGATGGGTTTTATGATCTAGTGGATGTCCGCATTCCACAAGGAACCTTGTTAAAGCCGAATTATCCAGCTGCATTGTCCGGGCGAACGCATGCTTTAGGCCGTATATTTGATGTGCTTGGCGCCCTTTTGGGTATGGGTGCACCTGAGATGATGCTTAATGCTGCAGGATTTTCTGATTCTCCGCACTTGTTCTTTTCTGGTTACGATACTCGCCCAGGAAAAGGCAGCGAATGGTTCCAGTTATTTCAAATTGGTTTTGGTGGCATTCCTGGCCGGCCGATTGGAGACGGGCCGGACGGTCATAGTCTATGGCCTGGCTTCACAAATGTACCCAATGAATTCATTGAGTCTTATTACCCATTGCGAATTGAACGATACGAAACTATCCCAGACTCCGGGGGTGCCGGATTGCATAGAGGCGGTAATGGATTAACCGTTGCTTACAGATTTTTGTGTGATGGAGAGATAGGCATTCATGATGATCGCTGGCTAACTTACCCATGGGGCGTGTTGGGTGGAGAAACCGGATTGAGATCAACCAAGAAGATTGTTCGATGTGATGGTTCTGAACAATGGCTGCCTTCAAAGGTCGAAGGCGTTAAGGTTAAGTCGGGTGATCTTTTGTATTTTAACACCTGGGGTGGAGGCGGTTGGGGCGACCCATTTGCCCGCGATGCAGAGCTGGTGAGACAAGATGTCAGACGTCGTTTGGTCACTGTTGAGGGAGCCAAACGCTATGGCGTGGTTATAGCGGCTGACGGCTCTGTAGATCAGAGTGCGACAGAGGCACTGCGGAAGAAACTAAAGGCCGCGGCAGGGGAACCAGAAGTATTCAATTTTGGTGGCGATTTGGAAGATATTCGTAGTCGTTGTGAAGCTGAAACGCATCTTCCTGCTCCAGTCAAGCCAACGTTTAGTGGAGCCTGACGCTGGGCAAGGGCAAAATAGGGGACTCAGGGCATGCGCATAAGCGGCCCTTAGTCCTGGTGTCGCAATGTTCTCTATTTTTGCTCTGTGTTTTTATGATGCTTACCACCACAGACTGCGATATAGTCGGTATATAGAAATTAGGAATTTGTTTGATTGCGCACTAGAGCAGAACGAATCCACTGCCTATTATGAAGCGTACGGATTAAAGAGAATTAAAAAACTTTAGAGGAAATAGAATGAAAACTTTTAATTTAAAAAGCACGATGGCGATGGCTACATTAGCCTGTATAACAACCACGTCGGTGGCCGAAATCGCTATTGAAGAAATAGTAGTATCAGCACGAAAGCGCGCTGAGAACCTGCAGGAGGTTCCCATTGCGGTGACCGCCTTTACCGAATCTCAAATTGAGAGTGCGGGTATTCAGCGACCAGCAGACTTCATTAGTTTGATGCCCAATGTCACCATGGTTGATACGGTGGGTGTGGGTGATACGCAGGTCAGTATCCGTGGCATCGTCTCTACTCGTGATGCGGAATCGACTTTTGCCTATGTGGTAGATGGTGTGCTGGTGACTAATCCTAATGGCTTTAACGAAGAGCTAATGGATGTGAGTCAGATTGAAGTTTTGAAGGGTCCTCAGGGGGCGCTTTATGGTCGTAATGCCGTAGCTGGTGCGATTCTGGTAACTACCAATCGTCCCGATGAAGAATTTGAGGGGAAGATTAAGGTTGGTGCGGGTAATAATGGCTCGACCAATGCCAGTCTAACCTTAAGTGGTGCCGTAGCTGATGGCGTGCTCGGCAGATTGAACGTTAGCCGTCGCGAGACTGATGGACACTACAGCAATACTTACACGGGTAAAAATTCGGTCGATTTCATGGAAGACACTACAGTTCGTGGTCGTTTGATCTGGGATGTTAACGAAGAGCTTTCTCTTGATATGCGTGCGGGCATGAGCGAAGTAAGCGGTGGTGCTATTAACTTCAACGCGGTTTTTGCTATTCCTATGTTTGCTGAAGGGTTTGGCCTTGGTCCTACCTTCTTTGCTGATGTTAATGATCACGAATTTGTCTTCTCTAATAACGTACCAGGGAAGAACAAGCAGGAGACAACTGAATTTTCTATTAAAGCGGACTGGGACCGGGACGGCTTTGATGTAAGCGCTATATTTAGCTACAGTGATCTTGAGGAGTATATATTTTCTGATGGCACCAGTGCTACTTTTTACGCGTACGAGGTTACGCCAGCTTGTCAGTCTGATAGAGCAACGTTGAATAACTTACCAACGTCTATGGGTGGAGCTGGGCGCGATGATATATTTGGTGGATTCTTTAGTCCGTTCGGTGTATTCCCTGCCGCAGGTGGAGCCGCTCCGGACTTTACTGGTATTTATGGTCCCTACACAGCAACGGCTTGTGATGGTTATCAGTATCAAGAATTTAATCAATCAGACACAAGCTTAGAGGTGCGTCTTACGTCTGACGAAGATTCAGCCTTGAGTTGGATCGCTGGAGCCTACATCGCTGAAATTGAGCGTGAAGTAGTGATAGCCTACGGTGCTGATACGGGCGCTGGATTCCTCTTGCAGCCCTATGTTGCGCCGACTGGTCCGAACCCCACAGACTTACTATTCCACGATGACTTCGACACGTCTGTGGTTGCCCTATTTGGTCAGGTAGAGTTTGATCTTAATGAAGACTTGGAACTGTCATTTGCCGGACGTTATGACCGCGAAGAACGAGATGTCGCGAATCAGGTACCCAATGTTACAGCATCAGGTCTAAGCGTTAACGCGTTAACTGGACCGATTAATCCAGCGTTTTCAGCTAATCCGAATGGGATCCCTGATCGTTCCGCTTCTTTCAGTCAGTTTCAGCCTAAGGTGACGTTGAGCTGGAGTGCGGCCGAGGATGTTAATATCTATGCAAGCTGGGGGGTTGGCTTTAGAAGTGGAGGCTTTAACTCTAATGGTAGCGAAGCGCTCATTGATTTCTGGTACAACAATGATGGGGATGGTACCAATCCTGGAGCATTAGTTAACGGTAACTTATTGGTCAAAGACGAGTACGATAAAGAGGTGTCTACTAGCTTTGAATTAGGCAGTAAAATGGAGTTTATGGATAGCCGTCTTCGTGTCAATGCTGCGATTTTTAGCACCGACGTTGAAGACAATCAGTTCTTTGAATTCTATGCTGGGCCTTTTGGTTTGATGAGAGTGGTTACCACTATTGAAGAGTTGGAGATCCAAGGGTTTGAGATGGATTTCAATGCGGTAGTTAGTGAAAATATATCGCTGTTTGGTGGTGTAGGGTTCTTAAATAGTGAAATCATCCGCAATGATCATCGACCAATGACCGAAGGCAACGATGCGCCGCAGGCACCAGACCGCACCTACAATCTTGGCACGCAGTTCGAGATGTCAGTTGCTAACGGTGTTGAAATGACTGCCCGTTTAGATTGGCAGCGGGTTGGAGAAATGGCCTTCCATACCTTGCAGGGTCAAGAGACACCTACTATCTGGCAAGTTTTCTATCCAGGCGTTCCCATTGCCCAAAACTTCAGTAAGGCTACGCGTGATTCCTACGATACGTTAAATCTCCGTGTTTCGTTTGATGCTGAGAACTGGGGTGTTACTTTGTGGGGCCGAAATATTACCGATGAAAATTATCTGGAAGAAATCATTCCAGCACCTGAATTTGGTGGATCATTTATTCATCCGAGCGCCAATGACTCTTACGGTATTGATTTTAACTACAGGTTCTAAGATAGCGTAATATAGATAGCGAGTTGTGCTTGTTAGGCAACTCGCTTTTTTACAACTAGAGTAAAATTTAGATGGTCGTACTCACTAAGGATCTAGAACAAAAAAACCTGGGGTTAGCGACAAATCCGGCGTTGATAGTAGTGGATATGATTAATGGGTTTACCGACCCTAAATGCCCCTTGGGTAGCCACTGCCAAGAGGTAGTGGCAGCCAATTGCGAGTTGCTGGCTATTTTTAGGGCAAAGGGACTTCCGGTTTTCTTTACCACCGTTGTCTATCATGACGACCAACAGGCCACCGTTTTTCGAGCTAAGGTACCTGCACTGAACTTGCTTCAGCCGGGGTCGCATTGGGTGGCAGTTGATCCTAAAATGCGCCGTGCTGACAGTGAGCCGCTTATTGAAAAGCAATGGGCGAGTGCCTTCCATAAGACCGACCTAGATGATCAGCTGAAAGCTTTAGGCGTAGATTCATTGGTTATTACAGGATTAACCACGAGTGGCTGTGTGCGGGCTTCTGCCGTGGACGGATTGCAAAATAATTATCAGGTGGTGGTTGCCAAAGAGGCAGTAGGGGACAGAAATCCAGCGGCTCACGAGGCTAGCCTTTTTGATTTAGGAGCCAAGTACACAGATGTGCAGTCGATCAGAGAAATAGAGTCTTTCATATTAGCTCTGTAGGCTAGTGTAATTACCTCTGTGATAAACCAGTGGTTCTTGACCGGTATCGGCAGAGTCATGCAACTTGCCAACTAGAATGACATGATCACCACCATCATATTGATTCTCAGTGGTGCATTGAAAGTAGCTGCTCGAATGTGGCAGTAGAGGTATCCTCAATAGTCCCTCTGGGCACACCAGTCCTGCAAACCTATCGCTACCCGTATTAGCAAAACGATTAGATAGCGCCTGTTGATCTGTTGCCAACACTTGAAAGGCAAAGGCTTCAGCAGTAACAAAGTCATCAAAACAGTTTGAGTCACGACTAATACTCCAGAGCACCAATACTGTGTATTAGGTAAAGTAGGGTTATGATGTGGAGTGATTAGACTGGAGTGATCGGAGATTTATCATGAACTGTATTAAAGTCAGCTTGTTTTTTGTATTGGTGCTTTTTGCTTTCGGCGCTAGCGCCGCCTCAAGCGTATTCAATGTACCTATGAGCGAGGATCTGCGCCGAAATGTATCTATGTTCGAAGAGCCGCGACTGATCAAAGTGACTGATCGCGTATATCTCGCCTATGCATTTGATCTGGTGAATTCGGTGTTTGTGATTGGGGATGATGGCGTGGTTGTCATCGACACCCTAGCTCGAGTAGAGAATGCACAGCGCGCCTTAACTGAGCTTCGTAAAATCACAGACAAACCTATAGTAGCTGTTATTTATTCTCATGGTCATTTTGACCACACTGGGGGCAGCGCTGCTTTTGTGGCCAAAGGTGGGGATAGCGACATATCGGTCTATGCGAGCGAAAACTGGCCTCGTTACCGGCAGGAATTGGTAAGCCCCCTGTATCCAATGAGTAATAGGCGGTTGATTGAGCAAGTTGGCTTTGCTGTGGCAAGTCCAGGCGTTGAGAGGTATGAGCACGTATTGGGTCCCGTGTACCCCAAAGCAGTGACGCTATCTTATGTCACACCCAATCGTACCCTGTCAGGCCGCACACGAATGACATTAGCCGGTGTTAAGTTTGAGATAGTACCGATTCCTTCAGAGATGGATGATGAGATGGTTATATGGCTGCCGGAAGAGGGGGTAGCTTATGCCGCTGATACTATGGCGCAGATGTTTCCCTTTCTTGCTACTCCTCGCAGCGAACCTTCACGTAGCCCGCGCGGCTTTATCAAAGCCAAGGACATAATGCTGGATTGGCGGCCTAAACATTTACTCTTCGGGCACGGACCTGCACTCACAGGTAAAAATGCCGTCAGAGAATTGATCACTAATTACCGAGATGTGGAGCAAACCCTCTTAGATCAAACAATAGCCGCGATTAATAGCGGTAAAACACGCGATGAAGCTGCAGCCGAAGTGCGCTTGCCGCCGCATCTCGATAAAGATCCTATGTTGATCGACTCCTATCACCGTGCCAGTTGGGTTATCAAAGGATTGTATTCGCGGTTGAGCGGTTGGTTTGGTAATGATGCACTTGAGTTGATCCAGCACGCTCCAAAGGAAGAGGCGTCGAGGATGATACTTCTGGCTGGTGGAGCCAACCGGATGCTCCAACAGGCACAAACCGCACTTGATGAGGGCGATTATGCTTGGGCAGCACAACTAGCTAGTTATTTGTTGCGAGCTGACCAGAACGTGGTGGCTGCACGCAAAGCCAAAATAAAAGCGTTTACTTCTTTGGCGGCACTTACTCACAGCGGTAACGAACGTTATTATCTTCTTTCGGGTGCTTTGTGGCTTGAGAATGGAGGGCCGATAGTGCCAGGATTTAATCAGGCTGATCATACCAGTATGGTCCCTACGGAAGAATTTATAGAATTGCTGGGTCCTAGGTTAGATCTTCAGCGTAGCGCCGATACATTACTGACGGTGAATTTAGACATCACCGACACCCAAGAGCAGTTTCGGCTGACGGTGCGTCGGGGTGTGCTTGAAAGGCGTATGGGGAAGCATGAGAAGCCAAATCTTACCCTTATCATGGAAAGGAAGACTTTGCTGGCATTTACGGCTGGTTTAGTGCCCGTTGATACACTTCTGAGCGACGGCGCAATAAGGACTCGCGGTGATATTGGCCGGTTGCTAGCTTTACTCAATTAATGTTCAGGTTATGAATGTAGCCATAAAGCATTAACCAACTGGACTGTTCTAGGTGTTGAAGCGCGCCTCAGCAAGAATCAGATCACAATGGTTGTAGGCTTTCGTAATTAGCGGCTCATTTCTCCTTGGCCACGTTCAGAGCTTCTTGGACGTCTGGAGTTTGAAATATTCCCGCTTGCCAAGTCGCCATATAATTATTGCAGGGCTATAACCATTAAAGCGCTTGGATTAAGGGCAGAATACATTTGTATGGGCGTTTGAACAATCTACATCCTAGGCAGGCGATATTGGGGGGTGTTGCGTGTTTGTATTTGCCTTTTTAGAGGCTAAAATAGCGGATATTCAGTGATATTTGGTTCTGGTGACATAAAGACGGTTATTAATGACACAATTAGTTGCCGATCAAGGGGTGCTGTGGCAAAATTCACGCCCTCTGATGAGGCAGGGTCTTACCAACCCTAATTTAACTGCGAAAGTAGTTCGTTATCAGAAGATATCTATGCGAGAGTGGCGGAATTGGTAGACGCGCTGGATTTAGGTTCCAGTGGGGCAACCCGTGAGAGTTCGAGTCTCTCCTTTCGCACCAAATTTAAATGTTTTTACCATGAGGATATTCCATGCAGGTGTCTATTGAGTCGAGCACAGGTCTAGAGCGACAGCTAAAGATTGGTGTGCCTGCCGACAGGATCGAGCAAGAAGTAACTGCTAGATTACAAAAGGCGACCAAAACGGTTTCTATTAAAGGTTTCCGTAAAGGTAAGGTACCCTTGAAAGTTGTTAAGCAGCATTATGGTAAGGGCGTTCGGCAAGAGGTTGTTGGGGAAGTCGTCAACTCTAGCTTTTATGAAGCTATTCAGCAGCAAGAGTTACGCCCCGTTGGGCAGCCAAAAATAGACCAAATGACAGACAAAGAAGGTCAGGACCTTGAGTTCATGGCAATTTTTGAGGTTTTTCCAGAAGTGGTACTCAAGGATTTGAGTAAAGTTAAGGTTGCTCGACCAGTGGCCGATGTGACTGCCACTGACATAAAGAAAATGATAGAAGTTTTACGGAATCAGCAAGCCAGCTTCAAAGTGTCAAAAAAGAAAGCCAAAGAAGGTGATCAGGTCAATATTGACTTCGTTGGCACTAAAGATGGAGAAGAGTTCGCTGGTGGCAAAGCTGAAGGCCAGGATTTGATTTTGGGCTCAAACTCGATGATTGCAGGTTTCGAAAGTGGACTTGAGGGTTTGGTTGCTGGAGAAGAAACTGTTCTAAATTTGACTTTTCCAGAGGATTATCAGGCCGAAGATCTTAAAGGAGCAGCAGTTGAATTTGCGGTTAAGGTAAATACTGTCTCTGGTAAGAAAATGCCAAAGATGGATGATGAATTTTTTAAGCTGTTCGGCGTTGAAGATGGCGGAGAAGAGAAGTTTCGTGAGGAAGTAAAGTCAAACATGGAGCGTGAATTACTGAATGCTATTCGCACCAAGGTGAAGAATCGGGTAATGAATCAGTTGTTTGAACTCAATACAATAGAGCTACCAACGGCTTTGGTTGCTAATGAGATCACCCAGTTAAAGCAGCAGATGGTTCAACAGTTTGGTGGTGGGCAGCAGATCGATCTAAGCATGCTTCCTGACGATATGTTTAAAGAAAAAGCGGAACGACGTGCAGCGCTTGGCGTTATCGTTTCTGAAGTTGTTAAAGTTGAAGAGTTAACACCAGACGAAGATAGAGTGCGCGAGCGTATCAACGAAATTGCATCGACCTATGAGCAACCTAAGGAAGTAGTGGACTACTATTACAGTAAGCCAGAATTACTGAGCTCTGTCGAAGCCGTTGTCTTGGAAGACCAAGTCACAGAATTGGTGTTATCTAAAGCTAAGGTGAAGGAAGAAAAGCTCCCCTATGATGAGGTTATAAAGCCTGATCCTGAGTCGGGCGTAGAGGCTTAATTCTTCATTCAGTGCTCAGTGCTGGTTGACTGAGTGCTTAGATCCAGTCAGCCAAGGGCGGCCGTATATTAGCGGCTCCCCTAGACTAAAAACGAGCGAGGTAGTAATGAATTTCCAGGCAACAAATAACGGGAGTTTCCCGTCTGACACCCAAGCCAGCGGCTTGGTCCCAATGGTGGTCGAGCAAACATCGCGTGGCGAGCGCGCCTATGATATTTATTCGCGATTATTAAAAGAACGAGTTATCTTTCTGGTTGGTCAGGTAGAGGACCACATGGCCAATCTCATCGTTGCCCAGATGTTGTTCTTGGAATCTGAGAACCCTGACAAAGATATACATCTGTATATCAATTCGCCCGGTGGTTCGGTTACTGCAGGGCTATCTATTTACGATACCATGCAGTTTATCAAGCCAGATGTCAGCACCATGTGTATTGGTCAGGCCGCGTCAATGGGTGCATTTCTATTGGCCGCAGGCGCGGAAAATAAGCGATTTTGTTTGCCGAACGCGCGAACTATGATTCACCAGCCGAGCGGTGGCGCGCAAGGGCAGGCTACTGATATTCATATTCAATCCCAAGAGATCCTGAAGATAAAGGAACGATTAAATGGTTTGATGGCTCATCATACTGGTCAAGATGTCGATAAGGTAACTGAAGATACTGAACGTGATAATTTCATGAGTGCTGAGGAATCTAAGAGCTACGGGCTTGTCGATCAGGTTCTAGACAAGCGAAGCTAGCTTCGGTAGGCTCTACAAAAGGATTGTGTATAATTAGTTAAACTTGTGGCTTTGGCCGTACTTCAGGAGATGTAAATGAGTGACAGTGGTAGTTTAGGAGAAGGTGGCAAGCTTCTTTTTTGTTCTTTCTGCGGGAAGAATCAGAATGAAGTACGCCGTCTAATTGCTGGCCCTTCCGTCTATATTTGTGACGAATGCGTTGACCTGTGCAACGATATAATCACGGAAGAATCTCAGGTTATTGAATCTGAAACCGCCGCTGAAAAACTGCCTGTTCCGACTGAAATTAAAGCGCTTCTAGACGAGTATGTCATTGGCCAAGAGAAAGCTAAAAGAATCCTATCAGTAGCGGTTTACAACCACTACAAGCGCTTGCAGGTTAGTGAAAAGGTGGGTGCGGATAAAACTGATGTTGAGCTGGGTAAAAGTAACATTCTACTTATAGGGCCTACGGGAAGCGGCAAAACCTTGCTGGCCGAGACCTTAGCCCGACTTCTTGATGTTCCGTTTGCTATAGCGGATGCCACCACACTAACTGAGGCCGGTTATGTTGGTGAAGATGTAGAAAACATCATTCAAAAGTTACTTCAAAAGTGCGACTACGATGTGGAGAAAGCTCAGCGTGGTATCGTGTATATTGATGAAATAGATAAAATTTCCCGAAAGTCCGATAATCCGTCGATAACACGAGATGTGTCGGGTGAGGGTGTTCAGCAAGCTTTGTTGAAGTTGATCGAGGGGACGGTCGCTTCAGTTCCGCCTCAGGGAGGCAGGAAGCATCCACAACAAGAGTTCCTCCAGGTTGACACCTCAAATATATTATTTGTGTGCGGCGGTGCATTCTCAGGCTTAGAAAAAGTGATTCGCGATCGCTCGGAAAAAGGCGGTATTGGGTTTGTCGCTGAGGTAACTAGTAAGGACAATCAAAAGTCGATTGGTGAGACGTTGTTAGAGGTTGAGCCCAGTGATCTGATTAGCTATGGCTTGATTCCTGAATTTATAGGTCGCTTACCTGTCGTTGCAACGTTGCAAGAACTAGATCGAGACGCTCTCGTGAATATTTTGGTAAAACCAAAAAATGCGCTTGTTAAGCAGTATCAGGCGCTGTTTGCGATGGAAAATGTGGATTTGGATGTGCGCGGAGATGCTTTGGATGCTATTGCCGATAAGGCTATAGACCGCAAAACTGGTGCTCGTGGATTGCGCTCTATCTTGGAGACAATACTACTCGATACAATGTACAAAATACCTTCAGAACTTGATGTCATAAAAGTAGTGGTAGATGGGTCAGTTATCAAGGGTGATAACGAGCCTATGTTGGTTTATGAGCAGCAAGAGAGTAAAAAAATCGCTTCTAAGGAAGGTTAATATAAGGGCGACTCTAGTCGCCTTTTTTATTGCCGGGCCCAAATTATTAATTAGTAATGCTTGGTAGGTTGTTTTTCCACCTATTGTCCCAATATATAATATTGCAATCAGTCTCCTCTAATTGAGACTGGATAATCTTATTAATTCTGAGGTAACGATGCCCCCGACAAGTAGTGACCCAAAAAGCGTTAGTTTGCCACTTTTACCATTGCGAGACGTGGTTGTATATCCACATATGGTGGTACCACTGTTCGTTGGCCGAGATAAATCAATATTAGCCTTAGAGTATGCAATGGAAGCTGACAAGCAGGTAGTGCTAGTAGCCCAGAAAGACCCGTCTGAGGATAATCCTGGAGTCGAGGATGTCTACAAGGTGGGGTCCTTGGCAACAATCTTACAGATGCTTAAGCTTCCAGATGGGACATTAAAGGTTCTTGTTGAAGGTCTTAATCGCGTGGCGATCGAAGATACATTTGAGGATCAAGCGTTTATAACAGCAACCACCGTAGATTTAGTCAGCGCACCGCTTAGTGATGACGAATCAAGCGCACTAATGAACTCTGCAGTTAGCTTATTTGAACAGTACGTTAATCTAAGTAAAAAGATCCCGTCAGAAGTGATATCGACGGTTAGCGGTATTGAGGATGGTGATAGGCTCGCTGATACCATAGCGTCGCATATGACTCTCAGCTTAGAGCAGAAGCAGAGGGTGTTAGAGATAGCTGATCTTACCGAGCGTCTCGAGCATCTGATGAGCTCAATGGAAGGAGAGATTGATCTTTTTCAGGTTGAGCAAAGAATTCGCGGCAGAGTTAAAAAGCAGATGGAGAAAAGTCAGCGCGAGTACTATTTGAATGAACAGATGAAAGCGATTCAAAAAGAACTTGGCGATATGGATGAGGCCGTCTCTGAGTTGGATCAGCTAGAAGAAAAGATAACGCAAGCGGGGATGCCTGCTGCAGCTTTGGACAAAGCCCGATCAGAGTTAGGTAAATTGAAAATGATGTCGCCTATGTCTGCTGAGGCGTCTGTTCTGCGGAATTACATTGATTGGATGATTGGTGTTCCATGGAAGAAGAAAAGTCGAGTTAAACATGACTTAGTGAATTCTGAACAAAGCCTTAATCAAGATCATCACGGTCTAGAGGAAGTGAAAGAACGCATCTTGGAGTTTCTTGCGGTACAACAACGAGTTAAAAAACTTAAAGGCCCTGTTCTTTGTCTTGTGGGGCCGCCAGGTGTTGGTAAGACCTCTTTGGGCGAATCCATTGCGCGGGCTACCGGACGTAAGTTCATCCGCATGAGTCTGGGTGGAGTTCGTGATGAGGCTGAAATCAGGGGCCACCGCCGCACTTATATCGGGTCTTTGCCTGGGAAGTTGATCCAAAAGTTGTCTAAAGTGGGCACTAAGAATCCTTTATTTTTACTTGATGAAATAGATAAAATAGGCATGGATCATAGAGGGGACCCGGCCTCTGCCTTGTTGGAGGTGCTTGACCCGGAACAGAATCACACTTTTAATGATCATTATTTAGAGGTGGATTATGATCTCTCCGACGTGATGTTTATCTGTACGGCTAATTCGATGAATATCCCCGGTCCGCTTATGGACAGAATGGAAGTTATCCGTATACCTGGCTATACCGAAGATGAGAAAGTAAAAATAGCTGAAAAATATTTACTTCCTAAGCAACTCAAAGCTAATGGGCTTAAAGGGTCGGAACTCGACATTAGTGAAGATGCCCTAAAAGATACAATACGTTATTACACGAAAGAAGCGGGTGTGAGAGGGCTAGAAAGAGATATCGCTAAAATATGCCGAAAAACGGTAACCAAGCATGTGCGTAATCATAGTAATACGAATGATCATATTAAGCCGAACGACTTAGAAGAGATGTTGGGGGTGCGAAAGTTCGACTATGGTCGTGCTGAAGCTGAAAATCAGGTAGGCCAGGTGACAGGTTTGGCTTGGACTCAAGTTGGTGGTGAATTACTGACAATTGAGACGTCTGCAATCCCTGGTACCGGTAAGGTAGTGAAAACGGGCTCTTTAGGAGACGTTATGCAGGAGTCAATTCAAGCGGCGCTAACCGTGGTCCGAAGCCGCTCGAAAACCCTTGGAATTCGAAGAGATTTCTATCAGGAAAATGATTTACACATCCATGTGCCAGAGGGCGCTACACCGAAAGATGGACCCTCTGCTGGCGTTGGCATGTGCACGGCGTTAGTGTCTGCTTTAACTGGGATTGCAGTCAAAGCAGATGTTGCCATGACTGGCGAGATAACGTTGCGAGGCCAAGTGCTTAAAATTGGGGGTCTTAAAGAAAAGTTTCTTGCAGCTCACCGAGGTGGTATCACAACAGTCATTATTCCTCATGATAACGAGAGCGACTTAAAGGAGATTCCGGACAATATTAAGGCAGACCTTAAAATTTGTCCGGTCAAATGGATTGATGAGGTTCTTGAGATAGCATTGGAATCATTGCCGGCAGAATTAACAGATTCTGAATTTATTGAAACTCGCGCGTCGCTAGAGACGAATAAGGCAAGTCAAAGGGCAAATACTCATTAGTGAGCAACTATTTTCAGTTAATTTACACAGACTGCTTGACCCGATGCACTGGCTATTGGTATAAAGTGTCTAGGGACTGCTAATGAGCTAGAAACTTGCGTAACCAAAGGGACTGGGATCGCTTTCTTTAAAATAAACACTACTTCCAAAAAAAGGGGAATACCGTGAATAAATCTGAATTAATTGATGCTATCGCTGATGGCGCAGACATTTCTAAAGCTTCAGCAGGACGTGCACTAGACTCCACAATCGGAGCAATTACTGGCGCATTACAAAATGGCGACCAAGTGTCTTTGGTTGGCTTTGGTACATTTTCAAAGAAACACCGTGCAGCGCGTGCCGGGCGTAACCCACAGACTGGTGCCGTGATCCAGATCCAGGCAGCCAATGTGCCAAGCTTTAAAGCTGGCAAGGCTCTTAAAGACGCTGTAAATTAATAAACGTCTGGGAACTTTGTAAGGTTCCAGATGAAAAAGGCGCATCATTGATGCGCCTTTTTTAATATTAGGAAAAAATAATGTTAGATAGTTTTAGAACGAACATGCGCGGTATAGCCTTAGGTATTGTTATCGTGATAGGCGCTATATTCGCATTCTCCGGCACAGGATCGCTACTTACCGTCGCAAACATTGATACGGCCATTGTGGTTAATGATGTCAATATCAGCGAAACCGACGTGGTACGTGCTATTTTAAGTCAAAAGAGACAGATCTTAAGTGAGAATGAAGGGTTAGATCCGGCGGTACTTAGTGATGAAATGATGCGCCCTGGAGCGATTGAGCAACTTATTACTCGAGAACTGTTTACGCAGGCCTCTCTAGGGCAAAATCTCACGCTATCTCAGCAAGACATTAAGAAGATCATTTTAGACATCGAAGGTTTTCAGTCCGAGGGTAAGTTTGATCAAAACATGTACCGCTTTGCTATTCAACAGCAAGGATATACCAGCGCTACGTTTGGCGATGTGCTGAAGAATGAGACCGTTGTCCAGCAGTTGGTAGCAGGATTAAGCTCTACCGCTTTTACCACTAATACTGAATTGTCTGCACTGGCCGGTGTGACAGAGCAGCAGAGAGACTATTACTACCTGAGATTGCCGATTAAGGGTATTGAGAAAGCCGTTCAGCTGTCTGACTCCCAAATAGCAGGTTATTACGAAAACAACCTGGGGGACTTTACGACGGCGCCTCAGGTTCGTATAGATTATATTGAACTCAATTCTGAGCTTATAATGGACCCTTCAGCTATTACAGAAGATAAAGTGTTAGAGCGGTTCGAAGAAGAGATTGGGAATAGAGATATGGCTGAATCTCGTCAAGCAGCGCATATTTTACTATCCGAATCGACGGCTGAAGTGATCGAGGAAATTCAGGAAAAAATTGACGCTGGTGTTGAGTTTGCCGTATTAGCCAAGGAGTATTCTGAAGATTTTGGCTCGGCTGAGTCAGGTGGTGACTTAGGCTACACTTCAGGCGAGACTTTTCCTGAGGCATTTGAAAAAGCGCTAGCGGGACTAGAGATAGGGCAGGTTTCTGAGCCGATTAATACTGATGCGGGCACGCATTTTATTAAGTTATTGGATATCCAACAAGAGACCTACGAATTGTCTGAACAGAGATCGAGAATTGAGCGAGAACTCATTCAAGAATCTACCAGCGACTTGCTGGTTGAGAAACTGCAAAACCTTAAAGAATTGAGTTTTAACGCTGAATCGCTCGCTGAGGTAGCCTTGGACGTTGGTCTAGAGCTAAAGACCTCTGAGGCATTTCCTCAGTCGGGCGGCAACGGAGTGGCTGCTTTTCCTGCTGTCGCAAGAGCAGCGTTTAGTGCTGAGGTCGTAAATGATCAATATGCTAGCGAGGTTCTTGAGCTAGGTAATGACAGATATCTAGTATTAAAACTTAATGAGTATATAGCCGCTCGGCAACAAGAATTGCCTGAGGTGCGTGAGCAGGTAGTTCAGTTACTCACGGACGATGTGTCTAAAAGCCAATTAGCAGAGCAAGGTGGCGCGCTATTGGCGCGAGTGATGGCTGGAGAGAGCGTTGAAACTGTTGCAAAAAGTGAGAATCTAAGCTGGCAGGTCGTTATTGATGGCACTCGGCGTGATACTAGTTCAAATGCTGAAATTGGACAAAAGGTCTTCTCGTTACCAAAACCAGCGGCTGAAAGTGTCGTGGAAAGTTTCTATCTTTCTAATGGTGACTTTGTGGTGGCAAGTCTGACCGAGGTAACAGAGGGCAGACTAGATCGTTTGACTAAGCAACAGAAAGCGTCACTTGTCGCGGCCTCAACAGTGTCGAGGGGAAGTCGTGATTTGGCAGCTTATGAGCAGTCCTTACTAGCAAAAGCGACCATCGTTCAATAGGTGTAAAGCCCTTTTTTATTCTAGCGTGAAGGCGGTTATCCGTCTTTATTTATGGATAGGACTTTTTAGGGTTCTAAATTTGCAAGCGATTAATAAAAAGAGTCAATCTTTGACCAGGCTGTAAATATTCATCGCGACTAATTTTATTCCAATTCGTAATATCTCTAATATCCAGATTAAACTTTGCAGCGATCATATATAGCGAATCGCCTGTTCGTACTTTATAAGAAAGTTTCCTGATATTTTCATCAGTAGACCTGCTGGTGGCAATGCGAATGCTGAGGTACTGATCTATTTTAATGGCATCGGTCATGAGGCCATTCTGCTGCTGCAGGCTTTTCACAGATGTCTTGAATCGAGCTGCTATCTGGGAAAGTGAATCGCCACTAACTACCCTATAGCGGGTATTTTTGAAGCTTGGGTTTGAGCTTGTAAAGGTTGTTGTTTCTTCATCATGAGGAATGATCAATATCTGCCCAATCTTGAGCCGGCTTGAATTCAGGTCATTCCGTGCGTTTATCCAAGACAGAGGGGTGCCAAATTTTTCCGCGATCTGTGACAGAGTATCACCCGGGATAACGGCATATTCAGTGTGTGGAATCCAATCTTTTTGACTAGTTGTTATGAGTGCTGCTCTGAACGAATTGGCGTTCTCATAAGGGAAAAGCAGAGTATGCTGACCCGCTGGGGGAGTTGTTGAACGACGAAATGCAGGGTTCAGTTGATTAAATAGAGATCTATCCATACCTGAAACCTCTATGACCTTTTGCAGTGCGACCTGATGTTCAAGCTCGATTATTTCAAAGTAGGGTGCATTTGCAATAAAGGGTAATTCTATTTTATGGGCTGATGGTGTGTCGATTAATGAGGCCAGAGCTAGTAGCTGCGGTACATAATTACGCGTTTCTTTTGGCAGTCGTATCGACCAGAAATCTAAAGGCTTACCGGCTTTACGGTTTTTAGAAATGGACTTACTTACGTAACCTTCACCAGAATTATAGGCAGCAAGCGCTAGAAGCCAGTCGTTGTCAAAGCGGTTATTTAAATAGGTAAGGTATTTGATAGCGGCCTTTGTGGAGCTAACAATATCGCGTCGACCATCGTACCAGGCGTTTCTCTCGAGTCCGAATTGTTTGGCGGTAGACGGGATAAACTGCCATAAACCAGCTGCATGACTGGGGCTATAAGCGAGAGGGTCATAGGTACTTTCAACGATGGGTAACAGCGCCAACTCCAGCGGAAGTCCTGCCTGCTCCAGCTGGTCTGTTACATAGTAAATAAAAGGTTCAGCTCTGGAGAATACGGCTTTCAGATAGTTGGGGTTATCAATATACCATTTGCGTTGCTCTACGGCGTCCTTAGGAAGGTTACTTAAATCTAACTGATACCCCAAGCGAATTCTTTCCCATAGATCGTCCGGGGCGTCGGCATTAGCGGGCTCTTCGATAGGTGCCACTAGTTCTATAGTGACTGGATGCTCAACTTGGCTTAAGTGCTCCTCAGGAGGTGCATCTACCAAGATTGTAGCCATTGGTTCAGGCGCTGACGCGCTTTGCTCTAATCCCACAGTCTGCTGCGTTTTTGGGAGCAGGCTGCAGCTTGAAATTAAAAGTGTAGACAATACAAAAGATGAAATTAAAGACGAATTTTTAATAGCGAAGGCCCCTGATAACACCTATAAATTTTTATGACGCGATTGTAGCTAGGTTAAGCATTTAAGACAAATACGGATTGGCATAAAGAGGCTCTAATTTTGGTGAGTGAATGCGGCGGATGTTTAGCTGTCACTAAGATGGCAGATTCTCAAGTGGAGTTTAATTGATTCAGCCGCCATAATAGTGCAGAAGCAATATCAAAATCTTTATTCTATGTGCTATCCGCTTGTTATAGGCTATTACAATAAATGTTAAAACGTTTTGACATAGAAAATTTAGGCTTGTCTAGCGCAGGTCTGCTTGACTGGTCCGAGTCGGCATTTGCCTCCTATATCATGTCGGTCGAGAGGCGGGTTTTCACCAAAAAATATGGGCGCTTACCTGGTTATCGATTGTTACGCCTTGGGCTATCGCCTAGTCAAGATACTCTGGATTGCTTCACTCAAATACATCGCTTTGGGTTGCAATCGCAGCTGTCAGGCAACAGTGAAGACATGTCCGCAGTGGCTGATTTTTCTGATTTACCATTGCCCTCCGAGGTGGTCGATGTTGTATTACTGCAACATTCGATCGAGTTTTCAGAATCTCCTCAAGCGTCATTAAATGAAGCGCTCCGGGTTCTAGCGCCGGGGGGGCATCTAATCATATGCGTCTTTAATCCGGTAGGTCCCACAGGGTTGATTAAGTTTCCAATGCAATTAATGACAAATCGGCCCCAGTATCGGTTTTATCATCTCCGTAAAGGTAGGTTAATTGATTGGTTAACACTATTGAATTGTCAGGTTCTCGATGTTGATCACGGAGCTTATCACTGGCCGCAGCGTTCAACGGTAGCAAAGGGACATGACTCAAATTCTACGGTTGAGGGTGCGCGGACGTCCTCGTGGGATAATGTCTGCGAAAAAATTCGTCTTCCCGTTGGTAATTTCTATATGATTCATGCAGTCAAACGTGTTGCACGTGGTATTAGCAGTTCGTCTCGAGTCTGGAAGCGCAGCGTTAGTGGCCGTTTAGCGTCATCTAATACTAAACCATTAGGATCCAAAAAGAGCCTAAATAAATACTGATAGTCCGTGATTAGAGGTTAATAGGGTATAGAATGAATAGAGTAGAAATTTATACGGATGGTGCTTGTCGCGGGAATCCAGGACCCGG
>JABILI010000027.1 GCA_018654575.1 Porticoccaceae bacterium | reverse complement strand
CGGCTGCGAAGTAAAGTGGCACGATGGGGATATTCTCTCGATAGATGTACTGCCAGATATCCAGCTCGGTCCAGTTTGAAAGGGGAAATACCCGAACACTCTCTCCCGGTGCTTTCCGGCAATTGTAGAGATTCCACAGTTCTGGCCGTTGGTTCTTTGGGTCCCAGCGGTGACTGCTGCTGCGGAAGGAAAAAATACGTTCCTTGGCTCTGCTCTTCTCCTCATCTCGCCGTGCGCCGCCAAAGGCAACATCAAACTTGTGTAGGTCCAGCGCTTGTTTAAGCCCTTGGGTTTTCATGATGTCTGTATGCAGCGCACTACCGTGGTCAAAAGGGTTGATGTCTTTTTCAATACCCTCTGGGTTGGTGTGAACAATAAGCCCCATGTTCGAGGCCTTGGCCATGGCGTCACGAAAGTCATACATGGCTTGAAACTTCCATCGCGTGTCCACGTGCATGAGCGGAAACGGCGGTGGGCTCGGGTAAAAGGCTTTTCGAGCCAAGTGCAGCATTACGGCGGAGTCTTTACCCATGGAGTACAGCATCACTGGATTTTCCGCATGAGCCATCACCTCTCGGATGGTATGGAGGCTCTCGGCTTCAAGGCGATCTAAGTGAGACAGCTTGGTGGGTTGGACTCGCTCTGTAGCCTTAGTTGTCGATAGCTCATCGATAGTAGACGTGAAGGCCTCAGGAAACTGGCCAGTAGCGATATCAATGCCTATGCCAGCGTTCTGTTCTCCTCGCTTGAGTTCACGGCAAGTCACTACCAGGTTCCCTGAGGGAAAGAACATGGTGGGTTTGCCAGCGGCTAAAAGCGTCAATCCAGCTAATAATGATGGAATCTCGTCGTCGCTCAACAGGCACCAGCGTTTAGCGCCTTTGCCATCTTCGGCAACTAAAATGTTAGGTTCTTTGGGTTGCTGAGCGCCATCGGCAGTAGGAAGACGATGCAGTTGTACAAACAAGGCGGCTTTGCGTTTCTTTCTAGCGCCGATTACAAGAGCGTCCAGCACAAGTTGAGTGGCAGGTCGGTTTAATTCATCCATTTGCTCGTTAGGCTGGTGCGAGCTATTAAGCCATGACATGGCTGATATTCTGCGTTCTAGAGTGCGCTTAACAAGACCTTCACCTCTGTGCTCTAAGAGACGCTTAACGTCCTCAAGACGCCATATTTTGTCTGAACCACCCGCTAGGAGGTCGGCTGCATGCTGTGATTCGAAGTGTTTTTGACTCATATTTGTGGCGCAAAGTGAATTAAAAGATAAATACTACAGTAAATAATTAAATTTATCTAATTATATTATGATATTTAGCAATAATGCATTTTGCGACATAACATGTCTGTTTCCGCTTCTCTGGGAACTTGTAATTATCATTGAAGCCAAAGTACAGGCGTATTGCTGTGTTGTAGTAACGCCAATTGTCGGGCCTTTTTGGATGGGTAATGTGAGGCCTTAGATGCAATTGTTACTTTTGGCCATGCAAAAGAAGAACTGCGCAGTGTGAAATCCTGTGACACGTAAAACAAAAACGGGGCCTAAAAGGCCCCGTTTTTGTTTGCTATTTGGCTCCACCTCTTGGATTCGAACCAAGGACCCAATGATTAACAGTCATTTGCTCTACCAACTGAGCTAAGGCGGAATTGTAAATCGTCTTGAAGTCGCGCATTTTAGCACCCCGCATAAAGGAGTCAACAATTTCCTTCGTTGTTCTTATACAGCTCGTTTTTCGACAATGTCATGCTTACAGCGACAATTAAAAAGACTAGAATAGATCGGTTAAGGGCATCAGTAATTTGCGCGCACCTTGAAAAGGAAAGAGCGGAGTCGATGACAATGTCGATGGCCGTTAACCACAGCGCTTTACCAGCAGTAAAAGACAAGGGTATGGGATGAAGAACTGGAATTTAGGGCGACTATGTATTGCTGTAATGATGAGCTTGGCCATGCTGTCATCGATTGCCGCGCAAGAGACCCCTGTGTCTACAGCAGATGGTGGAAAAGCAAAGGTCCATGCCCAATTTGAAGCCTTATTTACGTCGATCACTGATCAGCTGACGAATAATCAACAAATGTACCTAAACAACCCCACGTCCTATTATGACTTTTTAACATCAACGGTGATTGACCTTTGGGATAGTTCATCGACGACACGGGCATTGGTGGGCAAGACGCACTATAAAAAATTGGGTGAACAGCAGCGAGGCTCTCTAGTTGCAGCAGTAGATCAGACGCTCATTAGATATGCCTTTGAAGGCCTTGACAGTTATGGCGGACAGGTATTTAGAGTTGCCGATGTGGTGGTCAATGAAAAACAGGGCATGGGCTGGGTTCAGGTATTAATGGAATCTCCGATTATTCCGGATATCAATCTGGATATACTCATTAAGCGTAATGACACTGATGCCTGGCACGCGGTTGATATTCGCGTTAAAGGCATTACCTATGTCGCGATAAAAAAACATAAATATCGAGAGATTCTCGAAGAGCAAGGCGTTAAAGCCTTGATGGATAATCTGACGATTAAGAATACTGAATTTTTTACGACGGTTTGTGCCGGAGCGAATAACCCTGAGCTAGTAGGTATTGCACCTTGTTGAGTAAAGCATCGATTAGTGCGATTAGGCCCTTTACTGTGGTTAGTAAGTTCTCGCCTGCAGGAGACCAACCTGAGGCCATTAAGGGACTGGTCGAGGGCTTAGAGAACGGTCTTTCAGGTCAAACTTTATTGGGCGTAACCGGCTCTGGTAAGACCTTTACGGTGGCTAAAGTTATCGAAGAGGTGCAACGCCCGACGATTGTGTTGGTGCACAATAAGACCTTGGCTGCACAGCTTTATGGCGAGTTTAAAAGTTTCTTCCCCAACAATGCGGTTGAGTACTTTGTGTCGTACTTTGATTACTTTCAGCCGGAAGCCTATGTGCCATCCTCTGACACGTTTATTGAAAAAGACTCTGCGGTAAATTCGCATATTGAACAGATGCGTCTCTCTGCAACCAAGTCACTCATTGAGCGTAAAGACGTCATTGTGGTTGCAACCGTGTCTTCAATCTACGGTTTGGGGGATCCCAAGTCATACCTGAAAATGATGTTGCACCTGTCCCGCGGTGAACAGATTGGGCAAAGAGATATATTAAGGCGGCTAGCAGAGCTTCAGTACCGTCGCAATGATGCGGTATTTGATCGTTCGTCTTATCGGGTGCGCGGTGATGTTATTGACGTCTATCCAGCAGACTCGGATTATGAAGCGGTGCGTATCGAATTATTTGATGATGAAATAGAAAAGATCACTTTATTTGATCCCCTCACGGGTGAGGTGCTACGCCAAGTGCCGCGATTCACTATCTACCCTAAGACGCACTATGTAACGCCGCGAGATAGAGTAATTGAAGCAGCAGACCTTATTCAAATAGAGCTCAAAGAGCGCTTAGAGCAACTGCGGTCAGTTGATAAACTCGTAGAAGCTCAACGTCTGGGTGAGCGGGTCGCCTACGACTCTGAAATGATGCGTGAGCTTGGTTATTGCAACGGTATAGAGAATTATTCTCGTTATCTTTCGGGCCGCGAACCAGGCGAGCCACCACCAACGTTGTTTGACTATTTGCCTGACAATGCGTTGATGATCATCGATGAAAGCCATGTCACAGTCCCCCAATTGGGTGCCATGTATAAAGGCGATCGATCGCGCAAAGAAACCCTAGTGGAATATGGCTTTCGATTACCCTCGGCATTGGACAACCGACCACTGCGCTTTGATGAGTGGGAAGCGCTAGCGCCACAAATGATTTTTGTATCAGCAACGCCAAGCCGTTATGAAGAAGCCAATGCGGGGCAAATTGTTGAGCAGGTAGTGCGCCCAACGGGATTGCTTGACCCTATTATAGAGGTTCGTCCAGCGATATCTCAGGTCGATGATGCACTATCAGAAATTCGAGCCAGGGCGGCCAAAAACGAACGCATACTGATAACCGTACTGACCAAGCGGATGGCTGAAGACCTAACTGAATATCTCGATGAACATGGGGTTCGAGTGCGTTATCTGCATTCGGATGTGGACACTGTGGAGCGCGTCGAGATCATCCGTGACTTACGTTTAGGCGAGTTTGACGTCCTGGTGGGCATCAATCTACTGCGTGAGGGCTTGGACATGCCTGAGGTGTCTTTAGTCGCTATATTTGATGCCGACAAAGAGGGCTTTTTGCGGTCTCAGCAGTCGCTAATTCAGACTATTGGCCGTGCCGCGCGACACCTCAGTGGTAAAGCCATCCTCTATGCTGACAAAATGACAGGCTCTATGCAGCGTGCTATTGACGAGACAGATCGTCGTCGAGCGGTGCAGGTTGCTCATAATGAAAAACATGGCATTACCCCCCAGAGTATTGTCAAAGATATTAAAGATATTATGGAAGGCGCTTATGCGGCTACCGGGCAGAATCGTCGTGATCGACAAGCGGCAGAAGCCAACGCTGCTTATGATGTGATTGGTGCTGAGCCGATTAAAAACATCGCCAAAGAGATTAAGCGTTTGGAAGAGAAGATGTACCAGCATGCACGAAATCTTGAGTTTGAAGAGGCGGCCCAGACTCGCGACCTACTTGGGCAGTTGAGAGAGAAAAGCTTAGCCTCCTAAGGGGTTTCAGATTTTAGTGACCCCAGCCCAGCCTAATCATCTAAACCTTACTCCATTTGGATTAAGCTCCGCAGGTCTATTCTTGGTGAATAGGTATATTATTGGGTGGCTGGATCAAGAGAAAGGTGTCAGTTGGTTCTATTCTTTAAGGTTCAGCATGAGCTATGTTGTCATCACAATAACTAAGATACTTGAGGAGAGGATTATGCGCGCGTTATCAACATTCAAACAAAATCAGCTTACTGTAAAAATTTATGCCGGACTGCTGGCTATGCTATTTGGGGTCGAAGCAGCAGCACAAGATGAAAGTAGCGCCAATGAAGTTGCTGCCTTAGAAGAAGTCATCGTAACCGCCAATCGGCGAGAGCAAAGTCTGCAGAGTGTGGCTCTAGCAGTCTCAGCCTTTAGTGGCGAAGAGTTGGAAGCCCAAGGCATCGTTGATATTAAGGGGCTTACAGAGCGTACTCCAGGCTTTAGCATGGGAACCTTTAACCCTGGCCAGCCGCAACTATATATTCGCGGTATTGGTTCTAATGAAGATGGTGCGGGTGGTGATCAATCGGTCATTGTATTTATTGATGAAGTTTATATTGGTCGCGCCGCTGGAATGGACACTGACTTGTTCGATCTCGAGCGAGTGGAAGTTTTACGTGGCCCACAGGGAACCCTGTTTGGTAAAAATGTTGTCGGTGGCGCTGTGAGTATGATTACTAAAAAGCCAGGCGAAGAAACAGAGGTTGTCGGTGAGGTGACTGCGGGTAACTTTAATGCTTTGAACGTAAGAGGTTTGGCCAGCGGTGAAGTGGCTGATAACGTTTACGGTAAGGTGTCTTTTTCTAGTCGCCGACGAGACGGATATTTCACGTCGGATCTGAAAAATTACCAAGACTTCTTTCCCGGTGGTATTAGTGCAAAGGACAGTCTGGAGGTTAACAGTGACACTTTTCGCGCGGGTTTGAGATTTTTACCCAGTGACGACTTAGAGGTTAATATGTCGGCGAGCTACTCTAAAATTGATAAATATGGGGCACCAAATCATATATTAAGGTCGGCTACTGGCACGCCCAGTGTAGGGTACCGTGCTGAATCGGCACTCATTGATAATTATGATAGTAAAATCCATACTGGTTTGTATGATGACCCGGGATTCTTCAAGAGTGATTCATCGAGTCTGACTTTTCGGGTAGATTATGACCTTAGTGAAGACCTTATGTTTACCTCTCTATCGGCATTTCGCAGTGTAGACGCAGAAAACTCTGATATCATTGGCACCCGAGAGAGCAGCGCGGGGCTGTCTACTGGTATCAATGCTTTATATGCCTCGGTATTACCTATCTATACCTATCTGGTTTATGGGTCTAACGACTATACCGATGACTCAGACACCTTCACCCAAGAATTCCGCTTTACATCGACCGACGATGGACCTATGCAATGGGTTGCTGGCGCTTACTTTATGAGTGAGAAGACAGATAGAGAAGAATTTTTTAGTCTTGGTTTAGATATGGAGGTTGCGCCAGGCTACATTATTGGGGCAGTGCCTTTGGGTACGGGATCAGACGATCAAAGTAATGAGACAAAGTCTTATGCCGGATTTGGACAGGCGACATACTCTCTTAACGACCAACTGAGTCTAACCTTGGGTACAAGATACACCTATGAAGAGAAGCGTAATAGCCGAGTGGGTGTCGCGGATCCTTTTGCAGTGGTTGGAACGTTTGAGGTTGATACGACTGAAAGCTGGAATAACCTCTCAAGCAAACTATCTTTGCAGTATCAGGCAAATGATGACATGTTCTTGTACGCGTCTTACTCCGAAGGCTTTAAATCTGGTGGTTTTCAAGGAACTGCCGCGAGTGGTTTGGCTGCTTCAACACCGTTTGACCCAGAAACAGCTTCGCTGTTCGAATTTGGTGCAAAAACCGAATGGATGGATAATAGACTTCGTCTGAATGCAGCGGTATTCACCACAGATTACAAAGACCTACAAATCTTGCAATTATTGATCCCTATCGGTGCACCTGAGGGACTTTCAGGTGTCTTGGTTACGCAAAATGCATCAGACGCGAAGATAGACGGTCTTGAATTAGAGTTTACCGCCTTAATCACAGATGCATTCACTATTAGTGGCTCTTATACGTATCTTGACACTGCCTATAAAAACTTTGGCATTCCAGCAGGCTATCTTGCACCAGGTGACGGTGCTGCACCAAACAGGGACGGTAATGAGCTGCGTAATGCTCCTGATACCTCATGGAACATACTGGCTAGATATGACTTCTCATTAGCCAGTGGTGCTGAGCTAGCGGCGCAAATAGATTTCCGTCACAAAGATCTTGTCTGGCAGGACCCAGATAATTTCGTACAAGCGGCTGTGCCTGAGTATGACGTAGGTGATTTCCGGTTAATTTATACGCCAGCCAATGGCGGTATAACTGTAACGGGTTGGGTAAAAAACTTTACCGATGAAGAATATTACTTACATAACTACCCCTCATCTAATAGCGGTAACGCAACGCCTGCAGCACCACGTACCTACGGTGTTACTGTAGGTTGGAGCTTATAGCGATCAGAATGTTTAGGCGCGAGGTGCAATTCATATTGCACCTCGCAGTCTAATGCTGAGGCCAACGTTAACCGATGCAGGTATCTTCTAATGCTTTTCCGTTAGCACCGGCTACTGACCTAGTAGAGCTTGCCACAGAAACTTCACCAGCCAGATCTCAAATAGATAAGTAAAATCCGCACTTTAATTGAATGATATTTTTATTCAAACGACGTGATTATCTTTTGTATACTGGTACAACGATTTTATCGATTAAGAGAGAGGAAAGACATTGAGACGTTTAACTGATATTCGATTAGCCATCCTTCTGCCGCTATTGATGCTTAGTGGTTGTAACGAGGCGCCGCAAGCCGATATAGCCTTCTATGGAGACAATATCATTACCCTTAGCGAGCAATCTGGGCCGGCTAATTTTGTGGCGGTTAAAGACGACACCATTATTTTTGTCGGTCAGAGGGTCGATTGGAACGGACAAGCCT
>JABILI010000088.1 GCA_018654575.1 Porticoccaceae bacterium | reverse complement strand
GGTATTTCCAAAGCTGGAGACTGGGGCTATTTCGGTGTTTCAATTAATCGCGTCGAAAGTCTTTATGGTATCCCCTTTCATGGGGAGGAACAAGAAGAAGAGGAACACGAAGGAGAGAGAGTTTTCTCTACGACTGATTCAGAGGTGCTGAACTTAGAAGGGTCCTATGCGGTAAACAGCTCTTGGCTAAAAAAGGTCAATTATTATCTCAGAGACACCGATTACTCATTAACCGAGCAACACGCCGAAGGTGAGGGGGAGCATAACGACGAGGTTGAAGAACATGGCGATGAGCTTCATGAGGAGGGCCCAACGCTGTTTACCAATGATGCCAAAGAGTACGGGGTGATCTTTGATTTTACCAATGGTTCACTTTTACAAAAAGTGTCGGTTAATTTTGTAGAGGAAGATATCTCAATTATTGGTGAAGAAGCATTCATGAACCCCACAACCAGTGAAGAGATGACCTTGGGTTATTTCGTGAGTAAAGAATTGGATTTAGTTCATCTGGACGTCGGTATTAGGCATGATCGGATACGTAGAAAAGGGTCTGTAAGGCACAGTGAAAACCATCAGGAAGTTCATGAAGACGAGCTCGAAGATGCAGAGTATTTCGATAGAAATATTGATAATACAAGTTTTGCGATGAGCCTGGGGTTTGATGTCGATGATAATGTTAGCCTTAATTTAAGTTCAGCAATTGTTGAAAGAGCGCCTTCTGCAGTGGAACTTTTCATGAACGGCCCCCATCTTGCTTCCGGTCGCTTTGAAGTGGGTAATAGCGGTCTAAAGTCTGAGCGATCTAAAAATGTGGATCTAACATTAAACTATGATAAAAACGGTTTTTTTGGTGTCTTCACCGTGTTCAAAAACGATGTTGATAATTACATTTATCTCCTTGATGAAACCGAAGAGGAGCATACTGATCATGATGAAGAGCATCACGACGAAGGCCTTATTCTTGCCAAGCATTTACAGAAAGATGCTGAATTTTTTGGCTATGAATTTGAATTTGGCACCACCCTCACGTTAAAACGGGGTGATTTATCGCTGTCGTTTGGACGAGACTCAGTCTTGGGGGAATTCAGTGATAAGCGAAATATCCCACGAATAACTCCTTCAAGAAACATTTATTCGATCGCCTATTCTGAAGATAATCTCGAATTAAAACTGGATCTCAAAGATGTTCAAAATCAAGATGATATTGGCATAAATGAAACCATTACCAGTGGCTTTAGCATGCTGGATTTCAATGCAGTAAAAACATTCAGCTTCGGTAAAAAGCAGACTGCAACAGTGTCGTTGTTTGCTAAAAACTTGCTCGATGAAGTGGCTAGAAACCACTCGTCTTTCGTGAAGGACGAAGTTCCATTACCGGGGAGAAATATAGGCATTAAACTGCAAGTAACTCTATAGGTAAGAGTTACTTGCGCTAGTGGTCAAGGGTTTTTGAGATTACGTCAAAAACCCTTGATTCGCCGCGATCACGAGGGTCTGAAGCAGCAATCCAAGAGTCGCCGTCTTTCATAATTATCTGAACATCACCGTACTCAAAAGCGTGAGGCTCTGACCGATAGCCCTTATTGGAAAGGTCTTTAATTGTCTGTTCTGGCAACGGCCGGCCAATGGTGTAACCGCTGTAGGTAATAAGATCTATAGGCACCAACTGGTGGTGAAACCGTGTCACTCCAATCGCTTCACTAGGAGTCATGTCAAAGTCTAAAATATTGATAATGACTTGAAAAACAGTGGTGAAGATAGTTGATCCGCCGGGTGTGCCTAGTACCATTTCTACTTCACCATTTTTAAGTAAAATGGTCGGTGACATAGATGAGAGCATACGCTTACTAGGCTGAATCTCATTGGCTACGTTACCCACGACACCGTAGATATTCGGGACGCCTGGCTTGGCACTGAAATCGTCCATTTCATTGTTGAGTAAAAAGCCTGCGCCTCCTACGACCACGCCACTGCCATAATCCCAGTTGATGGTATAAGTATTAGACACCGCATTGCCCCACTGGTCCACGATGGAATAATGGGTGGTATTGGGCGATTCTAGCCCGGGGTTAATACTGGTTAAGGGTGATATTGCTGTCGGATTAATCTCGGCTGCACGCTTGGAGACATAATCATTGCTGATTAATGTATTGATATCCACATCAAAAAAGTCAGGATCTCCTAAATACTCAGCACGATCGGCGAAAACCCTTTTTTCCATTTCGGCTACTAGGTGAATGTACTGTGCAGAGTTGTGATCGACGCCCTGAAAGGAATCATCTAAGTAGTCTTTCATTTTTAACAACTGCACAATGGCAAAGCCGCCTGAACTAGGCGGCGGGGCAGAGATGACTTCATACTCGCGCCATTTCGCACGCACCGGTTCACGCCAAACTGCCCTATAACCTTCTAAGTCTTCCGCTGTGATCAGGCCATTACTTGCCTGCATCTCTTTTACTATAAGCGCCGCTGTCTCACCTCGGTAAAAATCGTCCGCGCCACTTTCCGCTATACGGCCTAAGGTCTTCGCTAGCTCTGGTTGTTTAAATAAACGGCCGACTTTCATCGATTCAAAATAGGCATTAAAGTTAGTTTTGCCAACAAACTGGCCTTTCAAACGATGAACATTATCGACTAGAGCTGGAGCCGGCATAAAACCGTCTCTAGCCAATTTTATAGCTGGATTGATCAGATCTTTCCATGGCAATTTACCAAACTTTTTATGAGCTTCCCGAAATCCAGCGACAGTGCCCGGCACACCAACAGCTTGAGCGCCGATCAAAGTAATATTGTCAATCACATTGCCCTCAGTGTCCAAGTACATATTTTTGTGTGCAGCTAAGGGCGCTTTTTCGCGATAATCAAGAAACGCAATTTCATCACCCATCTTAATGGTCATAAAGCCACCACCACCAATATTGCCGGCATCAATAAAGGTGACAGCCAATGTAAAGCCCGCCGCCACTGCTGCATCAACTGCATTGCCACCGGCATTAAGAATATCCTGGCTGACCTGTGCGCCGTAGCTGTCAGATATGGCAATCGCAGCCATTGTCCGTGGCGCTTTAACATGCTGCACGGACGCAGTTGATTCAGTGCGATTGGTGTTGTTTTCGCAACCCTGAGTAACGCTAACAATAAGTAAGGTTAGGGCTAGATAAAATGTCTTCCTTTTCATTATGTGTCGCCTCAATAAATTGTTATTGGCCTTGATAAGGGTTCCTATGTTTTTTTATTTTACGCGTAAGGTTTTGTTCTTTTGATAAGCCAGCCATCATAGCCCAGCTAGTTAGTTGAGTCACCGCAACAAGAAAATCTATAGTCTTTTAGATAAATATTGGGAGCGAAGTGTACAGACCCTTTCATACTATTCGTATGTATTGTTTGAGAATCTAGGGTCTTGTAGATCTGTTAGTATCCCAAGCAAAATAATGGGCACACTTATACTGGTTCTACTTCGTTATCTATATTATGGTGAGGTGGTTCTAGTGTGCAGCTGTTAGTTGAACGTAATACGCACGCTGAATAGGAGTCTTAAGCTCCCTATAATTAGGAGAACCTATGTGGGTTTAAAACAGTGTCATAACTTCCATGATTTTCGATCTCTAGCGCGCAAGCGTTTGCCAGGGCCTATTTTTGATTATATTGATGGCGCGGCTGACGATGAAATAACTCACGGCAGGAATAGCGCAAGTTTCGATGATTGTGACTTGGTGCCTAACGTACTGCGCGGTGTTGAAACTGTCGACATGTCAGTGACGGTGATGGGACAGAAACTTGATATGCCTATCTATTGTTCACCCACTGCGTTGCAAAGACTGTTTCATCATCAGGGCGAACATGCAGTAGCCGCGGCAGCCGACAAATTTGGCACTATGTTTGGTGTCTCCTCTATGGGCACGGTGGGCTTACGAGAGCTGCGCAAAAAGCATACTAGTCCTCAGTTTTACCAGTTTTATTTTCATAAAGATCGTGGATTAAATCAGGCGATGTTGGAGACTGCCAAAGCCTCAGGTGTTGATGTGATGATGCTGACCGTTGATACCATCACTGCGGGTAATCGAGAGAGAGACCTAAGGACTGGTTTCTCAATGCCGCTGAACCTTACTTTAGCCGGCGCCTACCAATTTGCTATTAAACCAAGGTGGGCGATCAACTATCTGACCCATGCTAAATTTTCATTACCGCAAATTGAAGACTTCGTTGATATGACCGGTGGGACGGTGTCCGTGGGTCAATATCTTAATGAAATGCTCGACCCATCTATGAATTGGGATGACGTTGCTGAGATGGTCAAACTCTGGGATGGCCAATTCTGCCTGAAGGGTATCATGAGTGTTGAGGATGCCAAGCGGGCAGTCGACATAGGATGCACGGGTATTGTGATATCAAATCATGGTGGCCGCCAACTCGATGGCAGTCGATCGCCATTTGATCAGCTTGCTGAAATCGTTAATGCAGTGGGCGATAAAATTGACGTAGTGATGGACAGTGGCATCCAGCGCGGCAGTCATGTTCTTAAAGCGCTGTCTTTAGGCGCTAAAGCAGTTGGAGGCGGGCGTTTCTATTTATATGCCCTTGCCGCAGCTGGCCAGCCCGGTGTCGAGCGAGCACTAGACTTGATGCGTATTGAAATTGACCGGGATATGCGACTGATGGGGGTTAAATCTACCACTGAGTTGTCGCCCAAGAATCTGCGTTTCAGGTGATTATAGTCACCGCACCGAGGGCATAAAAGTCTTATAGTGTTTGTTACTCTCCGTTAAAAATAACGACGTGGCGTAAGTCAAAACGCACGGGCAAAGTGTCGCCAATGGGGATGTCGATATGACTTTGGGTCAGGCAGGGGACACACTGACCATCAGCCAATGCTAGCTCATAGAGATAGTTGGGTCCCAGAAAGGCTTTGGAGACAATGGGTAATCGGGTATCTGACGTTTTATCGTAGGTCACATCATCAGGGCGAACTAATAATTTAACCGTGTTGCCGAAACCTTTTGGCAATGTCTGGATTGAGAGGCTTCCTAAGTTGTTGCCTAGTAGACCTGCGGCATCAATGCCTACATTGATGACTGATCCTTTGCCGATAAAGTCAGCAGCAAACAAACTCGAGGGGTTGTGGTACAGCTGATAGGGTGCATCGGTCTGAACAATTTGCCCTCCATTTAATAGCGCGATTTTGTCGGCCATGGCAAAGGCCTCATCCTGATCATGGGTAACCATGAGCGCGGTCACCTTATTTGCCTTAAGCAGGGTACGTACTTCAGCAGCCAGTTGAGTTCTCAATTCGGCGTCTAGGTTTGAAAAGGGTTCATCGAGCAAGAGGATTTGCGGGCTGGGAGCTAGAGCGCGAGCCAGAGCAACACGTTGTTGTTGACCGCCTGATAATTCATGAGGAAATTTCTCTGCACAAGTACCCAAGCTCACCAGCTCTAACATCTCGTTAATACGTTTATTTCGTTGCTTAGTGGGCATCTTAATTAACCCAAAGCCAATATTTTTGGTGACGCTAAGGTGCGGGAAAAGCGCAAAATCTTGAAATACCATGCCCACCGCGCGATCTTCCGGAGCCTGGGTATATTTGGCGGTGCTAATAGACTGTCCGTGCAGGCTTACATTGCCTTCAGTGATAGGCTCAAACCCTGCAATTGCTCTCAGGAGTGTCGTTTTACCGCACCCTGAAGGCCCTAATAGGCAACCTATTTCACCCTCGGCAAGAGAGAAGGAGGCCTTTGATATCGCAGTTACATTGCCATAGGCAACGGTAACCTCATTTATAACAAGTTGATCATTCATGACTTGCTCGTTCATTAAGAATACTTTTTGTAATTAATAGCACAGGTAAGAGACCAATGACAATAATCGCGAGTGCTGGCAGAGCCGCATCAACCAGTCGCTCATCAGACGCTAACTCATATGTGCGAACTGCTAGAGTGTTGAAATTAAACGGCCTAAGAATAAGCGTAGTTGGCAGTTCCTTCAAAACGTCGACAAATACTAGTAGCGCGGCAGTTAATAAACTGCTTCGCAGAATAGGGAGGTGCACCCGTTTGAGTACTTGCCCAGGCCCAGATCCAAGAGAGCGTGCTGACTCATCTATGCTCGGCTTTATGGCGCTCAACCCGGATTCTACAGTATTTAAAGAGACAGAAAGAAATCGAACGACGTAGGCGAATACGAGGATACCAATTGTTCCGCTTAGTAGCAGTCCAGTTGGGATATCAAACCAAGTTCTACTTAAAAAATCTATTTTATTGTCCAACCATGCCACAGGGATTAGCACGCCCACCGCGATGACAGTGCCAGGCACAGCGTAACCAAGGCTGGCAACACCTACTGCGCCAAGCTCTAAACGCGAATTAAAAACTCGTTTGGTGTAGGCCAAAAATGTCGCCACTACCACGCAACAGATTGCAGCAATAGCGGCGAGAGAGAAACTATTAAGGAGTAAGCTTAAAAATGCACCATTGAGGTTCTCTTGCCAGCGACTAGACGCCCATATCAGGAGTTGAGTAGCGGGTATTACAAAACCTAGACCTACTATCAAGCATCCGATTAACCATGCAATATAGGCATGCCATCCATTAAGTTGCATACGCACTAATTTTTTGTTCGCAGAATTATGGTGGAAGCGCAAACGCTGTCTAGACCAGCGTTCTGCCATGATAAGAGCAAATACAAATAGTAACAAAAAGGCACATAGCTGTGCTGCAGTGGTTAATTCACCTAACCCATACCAAGTGCGAAAGATGCCCGTTGTAAAGGCGCTAACGCCAAAATAGGCCACAGTACCATAATCGGCTAGCGTCTCCATTAAAGCGAGGCTAACGCCCGCTACTATCGCCGGCCGAGACATGGGGAGCGCTACTGAGAAAAGCGTCTGCCAAGGCTTTTTGCCGAGATTGCGACTGGCTTCTAGTACCGCGGTAGACTGTTCTAAGAAGGCGATTCGAACCAACATATAAACATAGGGGTAAAGCACCAAAGAGAGCATGCAGATAGCACCGCCGATAGAGCGAATCTGAGGGAAGTAGTAGTCACCGTAGCCCCAACCAAATGTTGCTCTAAGGGTGCTTTGAACAGGCCCAGCAAAATCTAATATACCAGTGTAGGTATAGGCAATAATGTAGGCGGGCATCGCCATAGGCAATAGAAAGGCCCAGGATAATATTTTACGCCCTGGAAAATCACACATTGCCGTCAACCAGGCGGCGCTAACGCCTAAAATTAGAGTGCCAAAGCCTACTCCAACCATAAGGAGCAAAGAGTTACTAATGTAATCAATTAGTACAGTATCAGCGAGGTGTCGCCATGCGCTTGAGAACGGTTGGATAAGGCTAGCAATAATAACCAAGACCGGTATTGCAACAATAACCGTCACGATTAACAAGCCTAAACGCCAACTTCTCCCTGAATATGGGTTGGCGAATTTAAAGCCTGAAATTGCGGACTTTATTTCCAACCAGCACGATCCATTGCCATAATAGCGTCAGCATTATATCGACCTAACTCACCCACATTTAGCTGATCAGCTTTAAAAGGACCCCAGGCACTTAATGTTTTACTGACATCTACTTCAGGCCGCACTGGAAACTCATTATTCGTTTCACCGTACCATTGTTGACTTTCATCATTAGCCAAAAAAGCTAGTAGCCGTTTAGCTGATCCTACATTTTTTGCTGATTGCGTGATACCTGCACCCGATATATTGATATGAGCGCCACGATCATTTTGGTTTGGCCAAAATAAATGCACTTTTGAGGCGGCCTCCTGCTGTCTTTTATCATCAGAGTTGATCATTCCGCCGAGGTAGTAGCTGTTAACAATGGCTACATCGCATTGTCCTGCAGCAACGGCCTTGATTTGATCTCGGTCACCACCTGCAGGGGGACGAGCAAAATTCTCGACAAAACCATTTAGCCATGCCTCTGTTTTTTCCATACCCTGAGAGGCGATTATGCCTGCCACTAAAGATTGGTTATAGATGTTGTTTGATGAGCGAATACATATTTTGCCCTTCCATGCGGGGGCTGATAGAGCCTCATAGGTGCTTAATTCAGAAGGATCAATCCGCTCCGACGCATAAATAATGACGCGTGCACGAATACTTAAGCCATACCATCGGTTCTCAGGGCTTCTAAGATGCTGGGGTATAGCTTCGTTAAGGCCCTGTGAGGAAATCGGCTGCAAAACGCCTGCTTGTTGAGCTCTATAAAGACGGCCTGCATCTACGGTTAGTAATACATCTGCTGGTGAGTTTAATCCTTCACTTCTTAGTCGAGTCAGCAGTGCATCACCCTTGCCAGTCACCAAATTTATCTTAGTACCGGTGAGAACGGTAAAGCGATCAAGTAAAGGTTTGATTAACGACTCTTGGCGCGCAGAGTAAATGTTCAGTTCATCGCCGTACGAAAAAGTCGGAGCGATAAAGAAAGTCAAAAGCGCAAACACTGTGCCAAGCGCAGTATTTAGAGGGGCTGGTCGTTGGGGCATTACAACATCCTGTCAAAAACTATATGAGAACGGTTATTATTATCATTTACGTAAAAAAAGCAAGTGACCTTGCTGATTACTGTGGATTCCTCTGGTACGCTTAGATGATTGAACAGGGAGTGGATTGGATGAGTCATTTTTGGACGGTAAGTGTTCTTCGTTTTGTGCCGAGCTTTTTCATTATTGCAGTATGCGTCGGTATTTATAGTTATCCTGGAGGTAATATTCATGACGTCAACCAAGTTGGCTATTCTTTTACTCATAATTTTTTAAGCGATCTGGGTGGCTACCAATCTCATTCTGGAGACGTTAATTTTATTGCGTCGTTCTTTTTTAATGTAGGCATGTTTCTTTTCGCAGCAGTTGGGATCGGATTTTTGTATGTACCTGCATTGTTTAGAGAAGATGGAGTCAATTATCGCTTGGCTCTAGCGGGTTCTGCATTATTTTTCTTGGGTACGGTTTTTTTTGCTGGAGTTGGGTTAACACCCTATGATTTGTATCTTGATTTGCATGTTTTTTTTGCAATAAATGCGTTTAGGTTTCTCATTCCCGCATCTCTGCTCTATTTCATTGTGTTATTACGCAGTTCGGTCGCAAATCGTTTTGCTTTGGTGACTGGTGTCTATTTGGTTTGTGTTGTCGCTTATGTGGTTTATCAGATCATGGGTGGAAACCCCTTCGATAGTGCCGAAGAAATGGTTAGGCAGGCATCGATCCAGAAGTTAATTGTTATAGCAAGTGTCGTTAGTGTCTTTTCGTTGAGTTTTGCCTTTGAACATCAGTCACAGTTGCAGACTACTCATTAAAGGCCATCAAGCCAGACGCAAGCTCAAGGGCAGTACGCTTTTTTATTTACGTTTGAGTATATGCATTAATTCTTGGATCTTAGTATTGACATCTTCTTGAGACTGAAGTGAAACGGTGACACATTCTTGAATATGTTTTTCGAGAATTTTGTTTTCTACCGTCGTTATGGCCGACTTTGCAGCCCTCAGTTGGTCGAGTATATCGACGCAATATTGTCCCTCGTCGACCATTTTGGCGACGCCTTTAATTTGACCGCTAATGCGGTTCAAATTAGGTATAAGTGGCCTATGGCACGATGATTTCATAATAGAACCTTATCTTAGATTATCAGTGGGACTACATAGGTGAAAAAACTCGCAAAAATAAAAATACCTGTCGATACGAAGTAGAGTCTTTGAGATTGTCGACGGGTTTCCATACAAACTTTACCTAGCTCCGGATCTATGGGGCAGGGTAATCTAGCCGTTCGGTAGTTAATGATTCCTGCGATGACGATCATCAGCAATGCAGACACACTGATCGGTATCTTGTACTGCGACAGGGTCACCAAGAAAGGGAAGGTACTTACTAGGCTGGCAAAGCTTGCACCTGCACCCAGGCTTACGAATAATGCAGGCAAGGCACAGCAAATCAAGGTTGAGGTCGAGGCGAATAAAGAGAAGAAGTTGGTAGTTTTGTCCTCCACCTTAATTACTCATAATTTGAATATCAGTGGTGTTAAGCCCGTTATTGAGAATTTTCTTCTCGATATCTTCTAGGCTAATCTCAAACGCTGCTGGATAGGCCAGCAGGACTTTACCTGAGGCTAGATCGACGTCGACTTTGGTGACAGATTTATCTTTGCCAAACGTCTTTGCTATTCCTCGCGCACAGAAATCACAGACCATCCCTTGAACGCTGACTAAAGCAATTTGGTTATTCTTCAGACCCTCTACAAATAGATCAAAACGCTTGGGGTCCACAACGAGCTCTTTGCCGTCGACCATGGCTTCGTGCAGATGTCCCTCATGGGAAAGCATGTTTCCCATTTCGTGGGGCTCAGCGTGAAGGAATGAAGAGGTCAGTAGTAAGCCTAGTAATAATAATTTTTCCATAATTGTCTCATCTCTTGGTTAATGATTAGAACCGGTACATCAAATGGATGTCCCAATCTGTTTTTTTGTGATAGCTTATTTCAAACGCTGCCCCGCCTTTAAAGAATCTAAGTACTGGGTACGTAATTCGTTCATTGTCTAAATCGTTCTTCTTTGTTTCGACCATCAGCCACGTATGGAAGTCACCATAGGCTCCCAGATAGGGCGCTACGCCAACTTTGACTGACTGTTCGAACATGTCGTACCCGACCCCCGAAGATTGCTTAATAGAGAAGCTAGTAAATAGCCGTCTTGTCTCCCAATCGCCCGCCAGCGAATAAAAATGGTTGTTACTATTATTTAGACCAACGCCCGTCTTCAGATAGAGATTACGCTGGGATTGTGCGGCATTTTTACGGTTTATGAGGTAGGTGAACCGTGCTGATGGAAAGTATTCGTTACTAACTTTATCTTTCTGGTAGTCCAGACCTACAGAGTAGTTAATGTTTGGTGTGTAGTGCCAGTAGATATTGTCTGTCAGAGAGTTGGAGTTGGCCATTAGCGTATGCCCACCGACATAGGAAATGGGCCTTGAAAAAGAGGCTGAAGACAATAGCGCGCATAGAATAATAATTAGGGCTCTCATACCCCCATAGGGTATAGGATTGAGTTTTTCTGTCAATCCTTTTTGGTGAAGTATTACGGACAAAAAAAGGGATGCCAATTGGCACCCCTTTTAGTGGACTTTAAGTTAGACCCTGAGGCCTGACTTAAACTTCTAAAAACTCATTACGAATCAATTAGAAGTTGTATCCTGCCTTCATGTACCAGTAAGCACCTTCGATACCCATTGGCGAAGTCTCGTAGTAGATTGCGCCAAGTACGTTACCTGGTACGCCTGCTTCTACCGCGCCAGCTGAGCCTTCAATGCGCTCTGCTTTTTGATCAAAGATGTTCTGAGCACCAACAGAAACGTTGAAGTTGTCACTGAGGTTGTAAGTCACTTCTACGTCAACTGTCATAGCCGCATCAGCGTCATTACCAAACCAGTCAGCGTGTACTGCATAGTACTCACCAAAGTAGTTAGCACGAACAAATGCGCTCAGATCTTCCCAGTTCTGGTTCATAGTGAAAGTTGCACGATGATTCGGCAAACCTTCTTCTAAACGCTTCACTTTGCTATCGCTAGTGACAGAACCTTGATCAGAAACTTCAGTGTCAGTGTAGTTATACGCTGCGCTGAAGTCAGTTGAACCGCCCATAAGGTTAGTGCTGTAAGTTGCTACAACGTCTAGTCCTGAAGTTTCAGTGTTGAAGTCATTAGTGAAGTAGTTTACTTCGCCGATCAACTCTGGGTTAGGAATACCAGCAGCGCCCATAGCAGCTCGCTGAGCCGGAGTAGGTGCAGCATTACTCGTTAGAGCGATACGGTCTTCTACTTCAATATTGAACCAGTCAGCCGTCAACTCAACTTCACCTAGAGTAGCGACAATACCGAATGCAAAGCTTGTAGACTCTTCTGGCTGCAGATCACCTGCGCCCAGTTTAAAGCCAGGTAGCGTTTGCGCCTGAGTCAATTGACCGTCTACTAGAGTAGTTTGAGTGTTAACTACGTTAGCCTGGCCCTGAGTTGGAGCTCGGAAACCAGTACTGTGAGATCCACGCAGTGCAACGTTATCAGTCAACTGAAGGTTAAAGGCTAACTTATAGTTAGTAGTGTCACCGAAGCTTGTGTAGTCTTCGTAACGAACCGCACCCTGAACTAATAGATTGTCAGAGACTTGGTTTGCAACATCAACATACATAGCATAGTTACGACGAGAGAACGCACCGGCTGAATCAGGTGAGAAACCTGCGAAACCGTGTGAACCTACATTGAAACCTTGAGTAGCATATTTTCCTGCTTTCCAAGAAGACTCTTCACCTGAAATTACAGAGAAAGTAGTTTCGCGCCATTCAGCACCGTAACCAACGCTCATAGATCCGTATTCCTTCGACATATCCAAATTGAAGGTCTTAGCTAACTGGATGTAGCTACCAGTCTTAAAGTCACGTGGAGAGTCAGGACCCATAGATGGGTTAAAGGTGTTGTTCAAGCCAAATGAAGATTCGTTACGACCAACCGAACCACTAACGTCATAGCCAGTACCGGCCATTGGTCCTGAGGAAATCTCGCCGCTTCTTCCCATTGTGAAAGATGAGTCAGTGATATTACCTGTGAAGCGAGGCGTATAGCCGCCAGGCGCCGCTTGGTTAAGAATGTAGCAATTAGGATCAGCTATGACTGCATCACGACCTGCATAATCAGAAGGAGCAAGCGCTGTTGGACAGTTACCAGACATATCGCCTGTAACGTCAGCAATCAGACGAGTGCCATCACCTTTAGTGAATACGCCGCCACGGCCATCAGGATTACGGTAGTAAAAGCCACCATCGATGTCGCGCTCAGAATAGTTACCGAAGGCGTATGCTTTTGCTCCGTTGCCAAGGTCTAGACCAGAGTTAAAGAAGAAAGTCACGTCATCATCGATGATCGGAGCACCCCAGATTTGAACTGGGTTAGCTATAGACGTATTACCCGCGTCGATAAGAGCCTGAGCATCTGGACGCTGCATGCTACGAGAAGTTGCATCATTCTCTTTCATTTGGAAGCTGAGGTTCATAAATCCAGCATCAGTTAATGACATGCCAATTTTTCCAGCTACAACTGTGCTTGCACCATCACCTTTGCTGTACTCACCTGACTTAATAGTCAAGCTTCCACCTTCAGATGAATCATCTAAGATAAAGTTGATTACACCTGCAACGGCGTCAGAACCATACTGTGCCGCAGCACCATCACGCAGAACTTCAACACGCTTAAGAGCGATGCTTGGAATCACTGAGATGTCTGCACCCTGAGAACCATCATTAACACCACCGCCTTGAAAGGCAATCACTGATGCACGGTGACGACGCTTGCCGTTAACCATGATCAAGGTGCTGTCTGAAGATAAGCCGCGCAAATTGCCAGGACGAATCATACTAGCCGCATCACTGATAGGCTGTAAGTGAACATTAAGTGAAGGTACAGCGCTTTGAAGTTGCATAAGAAGGTCATTGCTGCCTGCTTTACCAAGTTCTTCAGCGTCGATTACATCAACAGGTACTGGTGAATCTCCCACAGAGCGAGGTGCTCCGCGAGAACCTATGACAACGACCTCTTCTAGCGTCGCGTCGGCGGCAGTTGCCACTGTTGGTAGCGTAATGCCACCAGCAATGATTGCTGCTGCGATCGTATTTATTTTCCAAATATTAATAGTTTTCATAATTCTCCCCTAGAGAAAGTGATAACAACGGTTTGTTGATTTTTAAGTTAATAGTGCGTAACACACCCTCGCCTTTAACAGCGTGGTGGCGCGGAGGTTAACATACAACCTATCTACCTGCGATAGGACATGTGAATTAAATCTATTGAACCATCAACATATTGATCTGAATCTATTGAGTTAACTGACCTAACTGTGGCAAGGAACCCTCTTAAGGTAACTTTTTAGTTGATCTACGGTGATTGATTGCTAATTATGAAGTATTTCAGCCTATGCCCACCATTTACAGTGGATCATGGGTAGGGATTTTTTCTGTTGATACTGGCATTATAGTGTTAAGAGATCTCTATATTTTGATTTTAAACGATACGCAGAAAGTGAGTGCTAGATTGAACACAGATAATAGTTATATGGCTAGAGCGCTTGAACTAGCTCAACAGGCCGCTGATGTTGGTGAGGTTCCGGTGGGTGCGGTGGTTGTTAAAGATGGAGAGGTTATCGGAGAGGGCTATAACCAACCTATTTCTTGTGGTGACCCCACAGCCCATGCTGAAATCATTGCTATCCGTAATGCGGCCGCTCTTGTGAACAACTACAGACTCACGGGTTGTGAGCTCTATGTGACGATAGAGCCGTGCACTATGTGTGTAGGCGCTATGGTCCATGCCCGTATCAAGCGAATTATTTTTGGTGCTGCTGAAGCTAGGGCGGGTGCGTTGCAAAGCCAATTGCAGTTAATGGATGGTGATTATTACAATCATGTTATCGAGTGGCACGGAGGTGTTCTAGCTGATCAGTGCGGTGCGGTTATGCGAGATTTTTTCCGCGAGAAAAGAAAGTAATTTAATGAACATAATATTAAATCGACGGAACGCTGCTGGACTCCCATTCAGGCTGGTTTGATACATTGTTTGTTTTTTCTGGCGGAAGGTTTTTCAAATGCAGAGAATGAAGGGCTAGGTAATTTCTATAGTATTGAATGTTGTCGACGTAGAGCACAGGCTCAGCTCCCCTGGCATAACCATGCTTTAGGGTTGAATAGAATTTCTTTTTGCTGAGTAACGGTAAAGATTGCCTGACATCACTCCATAAATCGGGGTTTTTACCTCCACGCTGAGTCAAAATGCGTGCATCTTCTAGATGCCCAAAACCTACATTATACGCAGCTAAGGCAAGTAAGGTACGATCGGGCTCGGTGATTCTAACAGGCAGTCGAGCTCGTAATTTTGCGAGATAAGCAGCCCCACCTTTAATACTCTGCTCACCGTCAAGTCGATTAGAAATGCCCATTTCCTTAGCGGTATCCAATGTGAGCATCATTAAGCCTCGAACGCCGGTGGGTGATTTTGCTCTGGGGTCCCAGTGGGATTCCTGATAAGCCACTGCTGCGAGCAAGTGCCAGTCAATATTATTCTTGTCGGCAGTTTCTCGAAACAAAGGCTCATAGGCTGGCAGACGCTTAGCGACTAATTTTCCAAGACGGTTTGAGTCGGCGACAGAAAAATTATTACTTTGAGCTAAGAGCTGCTCCTTCAACGTTTTCATTTTACCAGTCGATATATACTCAGCCAGAAATTTATTGGCCGCATTAAGCAGCGTCCCATCCTCATGTGAGGGAAATGCCCAAGCGACCATCTGTGGTTTTGAAATATCTAGAGCAAGACCAGCATTCGGGTAAATATGGCGGTTCACCAAATAGGCGATTGAATCCACGACGGTATAGTTGATCTCTCCAGTATGGACCATTCGGATCAGATCACTCATTTCAATCTCATCCTGCTCTTGCCAGCTGAGTTGTGGGATATCTATGCTTAACCTTTTAAGTTGTTCGCTGTGGGATGAGCTAGTCACAACCACTAGTTCACCGTCTATATCTGACAATGATTTTGGTTTTGGCGTTCCCCGCCGATAAAGCAGTTGCTGAGTAACCTCTAAATAGGGGTCTGAGAACATAAGGGATTGGCTGCGCTTTTCAGTGGGGACTAAATTTGCAGCCGCAAAGTCACCTTGAGGTCCGCCCACGGCGACAAGCAAATTACGCAGGCTCAGCTTTGATTGAATTCTCAAGTTAACGCCCAGGCTGTCGGCAAAGGCTTTAGCGATTAAATAGTCAAAGCCATTTCTACCCCTTCCGTCCTCAAAATAAGTGGTAGGTCCGGGGACAGTAAGCATAACCAGCTCACCTTTCTTTTGTACTCTCTCTAGATCTGTTATCTGTTGGCTGCTGGAAAAATAAAAAATGATGGCTAGCGCAAGTACAACCAGAACTGAGCGGTTACGTATTCTCCTGACTTTTTTTGATCGTTGACGCATCACTTTTCTGTCTGTGCCCCCAAGAATTACCTTATGTTGCGATAGAAATAATAAAAGGTAGGCAATAATTGTACATTACTTGCTAAATTCAATCTGCCAAAAGGTTCATTTTTCCGTTAGAATGCGAACTTCCCAACCGTGATGATTTCGAGATCCAAATTAATGATGATTCTCTCTGGCGCATCTTCTCTCTCTGCGTTTCGGCGACAAAAATTACTGTCTAAACTGCAAGCTGCAGTGCCCTTAGTGACTTCGGTAAGCGCTGGATACATCCACATTGCTGACCTTAATGAGCCGTTGACCTCAGATGACTTTAATACCCTTGAAGCCCTTCTTCAGTATGGGCCTAAAGAGCAGGAGGTTGATAAAGGTGGGGTGCTGTTGTTGGTGGTTCCACGCCCAGGCACGATATCGCCGTGGTCTAGTAAAGCGACCGATATTGTTCATAACTGCGGTTTAAAAAATGTTCTGAGGGTTGAGCGTGGAGTTGCCTATTACCTCCAAACGGATACGTCTTTCTCAGATAGTCAGTTAATGATATTGGGTGAATTGCTCAGCGATCGCATGGTGGAAGCTGTCCTGACTGATTTTGCTCAAGCTGAGTCTTTGTTTTCCCATGAACAGCCGGCTCCGGTTAGCGTGGTTGACGTGTTAGATGGGGGTGCCGAAACACTACGGTTGGCTAATGTTAGCTTAGGCTTGGCGTTGGCTGATGATGAAGTAGATTACTTGGTGGCCAGTTTTCAGGATTTGGGTCGCAATCCTTCTGATGCCGAATTAATGATGTTTGCTCAGGCGAATTCTGAGCATTGCCGGCACAAGATTTTTAATGCGAGTTGGACAATTGACGGCGTGGATCAGCAGCATTCGTTGTTCGGTATGATTCGCAATACCAATGCTGTTAATGGCGATAACGTTTTATCGGCCTATTCTGATAATGCGGCTGTGGTTGCTAGCAGCCAGGGCGGGCGTTTCTATCCTGATCCCGTGACTAAGCAGTATGGTTACAGCCAAGAGCCTGTCCACTTATTGATGAAAGTCGAAACGCACAATCACCCTACGGCAATATCCCCTTATTCTGGTGCCGGAACAGGTTCAGGTGGCGAAATTCGAGATGAAGGTGCAGTTGGTCGGGGTTCTAAGCCAAAGGTTGGGTTAGTTGGTTTTAGTGTGTCCAACCTTCAAATTCCAGACTACATTCAGCCGTGGGAGACTGACTACGGAAAGCCGAATAGAATTGTGTCTGCCTTAGATATTATGACGGAAGGTCCTATTGGCGGAGCGGCGTTTAATAATGAATTCGGACGTCCGAATATATGCGGTTATTTTAGAACGTTTGAAATAGACTTTGCAGGTAAGCGTCGTGGATACCACAAGCCAATAATGATTGCAGGCGGTTATGGCAATATTCGAGAGGACCATGTTGATAAGCCAGAATTTAAGCCTGGCGCGCAATTAGTCGTATTGGGCGGCCCAGCTATGCTGATCGGTCTGGGCGGCGGCGCGGCGTCTTCCATGACCACAGGGAGTAGTTCTGCCGATTTAGACTTTGCTTCAGTACAGCGTCAAAACCCAGAAATTGAACGACGCTGCCAAGAAGTCATTGACTCCTGTTGGCAGTTGGGAGACATCAATCCCATAGCCTTTATTCACGATGTGGGCGCTGGTGGTTTATCCAATGCGCTGCCCGAATTAGTAAAAGATGGCGGCACTGGCGGCCGCTTTAACCTAAGAACCGTGCCCAATGATGAGCCGGGCATGTCGCCGGTTGAAATATGGTGTAACGAAGCTCAGGAGCGTTATGTCTTGGCAGTAATGCCAGATGATTTGACTCGGTTCATCGCCATTTGTGAGCGTGAGAGGTGTCCGTTTGCGGTGGTCGGTGAGGCCACAGAAGATAAAAATATCACGGTGATTGACGAGCACTTTGGTGATAAGCCTGTTGATCTACCGATGTCTGTGCTGTTTGGGAAGACCCCTAAAATGCATCGTAATGCCGTAAAGCTGGATCAATTAGGTATCGACTTTACCGCAGATGGAGTTGATATTGGTGAGGCGGTATTCCGCGTCTTACGCCACCCAACGGTTGCGAGTAAAAACTTTTTAATTACCATTGGTGATAGAACGGTCAGTGGCATGGTGGCAAGAGATCAAATGGTGGGTCCTTGGCAAGTGCCTGTTGCTGACTGCGCCGTAACCACTTTAACCTATGATAGTAATGCGGGAGAAGCCATGGCAATGGGCGAGCGGACGCCGCTAGCTTTAGTCAGTGGCCCTGCATCTGGGCGTATGGCAATTGGAGAGGCTTTGACAAACATATGCGCTGCCCGTATTGGCGATATAAAAGATATAAAGCTGTCTGCAAATTGGATGTGCGCTGCAGGGTCTCCTGGAGAAGATGAGAAATTATTCCGAACCGTTGAAGCGGTTGGGATGGATCTCTGTCCCAAATTAGGTATCACAATTCCAGTGGGTAAAGACTCGATGTCTATGCGCACGGCATGGCAAGATGATGGTGAAGATAAATCAGTTACCTCTCCAATGTCATTAATCATCACTGGATTTTCTCCGGTATTAGATGTGCGAAAAACACTAACGCCTCAATTGATCACTGACTGCGGTGATACGCAGTTGTTGTTGCTTGATCTGGGTCGGGGGATTAACCGCTTAGGTGGTTCGATACTAGCGCAGGTGTACTCTGAATTTGGTAGCTCGGTACCTGATGTTGATGATCCTGATGCGTTGTTAGGCTTTTTCAATGTCATGCAGGATTCTATAGAACAGGGCGACATACTCGCCTATCACGACCGATCTGATGGCGGTCTGGTGGCAACGTTGGTTGAAATGAGCTTTGCAGGTCATGTAGGAATCACGGTCGATATTAGTGATGACATGCTTAGTCTAAATGCTAACCTTAACGCGGCTTTGTTCAGTGAAGAATTAGGTGCAGTCATTCAAGTTAAATCTAATGTAAGCGATGAGGTTGTTGAGCGGTTTTCTTGTGCCGGGGTGACTGTGCGTAAACTGGGTTGTTTGAATAGCACAGACACTATCGGATTTAATCATAACGGCGAAACTCTGTTCAGTGACCAGCGCGCTGTGTTGCAGGCTGCCTGGAGTGAGACGTCGCATAAGGTTGCGGTTTTGCGCGACAACGCAGAGTGCGCTGATCAAGAGTTCGCAAGAGTTGCTGCTCCTGATCCCGGCCTTTCAGTCGATCTTAGCTTTGACCCGAATGACGATGTCTCAGCACCTTATATCCTTAAAGGGGTAAAGCCACCCATAGCTATCGTGCGAGAGCAGGGAGTTAATAGTCAAATGGAAATGGCAGCCGCGTTTGATCGTGCTGGTTTTACGGCGGTAGATATCCATATGAGTGATTTATTGGCGGGGCGCAAGTCGCTTGATGAGTTCTCCGGTTTAGTTGCCTGCGGAGGATTCTCTTATGGTGATGTGCTCGGAGCGGGAGAAGGTTGGGCTAAAACGGTATTGTTTAATAGCCAACTGCGTGATCAATTTGAGGGGTTTTTCCATCGACCTAATACCTTTAGCCTGGGTGTCTGTAATGGTTGTCAAATGCTAAGTAATTTGAAGTCTTTGGTTCCGGGAGCAGAACGTTGGCCTCGATTTGTACGCAACGAATCAGAGCAATTCGAAGCACGCTTATCCCTAGTGCGAGTCGAGAAATCACCTTCGATATTGCTGCGTGACATGGCCGGATCAGTGTTGCCAATTGCCGTGTCCCATGGAGAAGGGCGCGCTGAATTTGCGTCGAGCAATGCCTGTATAGAATTACAAGGTAGCGATCAAATCGCTATGCGTTTTCTGGAAAATAATTTAGAGGTAGCTACTCGATATCCGGCAAATCCTAATGGATCACCCGATGGTATTACAGGGGTTACTTCAGTGGATGGTCGCGTGACTCTTCTAATGCCTCATCCCGAAAGAGTGTTCAGGACGGTCCTTAATTCATGGCATCCGCCAGAGTGGGGCGAAGATAGTGGCTGGATGCGCCTCTTTAGGAATGCACGCTTATTTGTCGATTAAAATTGTAGTGTAAGATAGTTGATAACCAGGTGCTAATATAGGAATATTAGGATATGAGCAAGCTTCAAAATGAGACTGAATTGGTTAAAAAGGCCCTTCAAATAGGGGCTGTTTATGCCAGAAAAAGAGCTTATGGTGAGATTGAGAGTCAAGACTCTATCAAGCTAAAGGTGGAGTTTGTTTATCGCGTTCTTACTGAGGATAAGTTAATCCAGCCGCTTGCTAAAGATCAGATTAACGATCCTAATATGCGTCATAAATTAGCCTTGTGGATATCTCGCCAACTGCCTTCAGACCATCCCTTGCTGAAGTAGCCCCAAACTAAAGAAGCCGCTTGATCTCAGTGTTTCAATTGTCATTTAAATCACTTGGAAAGGCTGAGGTTGTGCTATTCTCCGTCCTGAGTTGACTAGGCAGTCGCTGTGCTGAATTCTCCGATATTCGCTTGCGTTTATCAGGGAGCATCGCAGAGGAAAGTCCGGGCTCCAAAGGGTAGAGTGCCAGGTAACACCTGGGGGACGAAAGTCTACGGAAAGTGCCGCAGAGAGCAGACCGCCGATGGTTCGTTCGCGAACACAGGTAAGGGTGAAAGGGTGCGGTAAGAGCGCACCGCGCTGCTGGCAACAGTGGTGGCAGGGTAAACCCCCCTCGGAGCAAGACCAAATAGGTTTCCATATGGCGCGACCCGCGTTGGGAACGGGTAGGTTGCTTGAGGCAAGCGGCGACGTTTGTCCCAGATGAATGACTGTCCACGACAGAACCCGGCTTATCGGTCGACTCACTTATTTAATATGCTTAGAAGTAAAAAGGCCGGCAATTTTTTGCCGGCCTTTTTGTTATTACTGTAAATATAAATTCTTCTTGCCTTGCGCTTAGTTTTATTCTTTTTTGATATAAAAAATTAAATCTATAAGTACAATTTGTTCTTAAAAGCAGCATATCTAGAAGTTACTTTAAGTTGTAGCCTTACCATCCTGTTTTATAGCGCTAATTATTTTGATCTCAGTCTAGACTATATTAAAATTGTCTAATATAAGCGGAACCTACTGATTTTACTAAGTTTTTACCCTTAAACACTCCTTGACATCACCGCTCGCTATGCATAATGTCCATATATGGCTAAAAGTGGTGAAAAGTGGGTAATATAAGTCATTTAGTGGCGAGGGACGGGTAAAAGTGTTTAGAGGTAGTGATCCAATCAATATGGACACAAAGGGTCGGATGGCAATTCCGACTCGCTACCGTGCCGTGCTCGCAGATATGTGTTCTGGGGACCTCGTTATCACCATAGACATGAAGTCTACCTGCTTAACGCTATCACCCTTACCTGAGTGGAAAAAATTCGAAGAGAAAGTGGCGGCCTTGCCTGCGCTGGATGATCTTGGTGAGATGCTGAGTCGTTTTGTTGTTGGTCAGGCCAAAGATCTACAGCTGGATGGAAGTGGACGAATTTTGATTCCATCAGAGTTGCGTGAATATGCCGAACTTGAGAAAAAAATAATTCTAGTGGGTCGTACGCAGCGACTAGAAATATGGTCTGAAGACAATTGGAATACTGAGCGAGAGAAGTCTCAGGAAAACTATCGAGGTATGTTGCTTGATAGAGACAATATGTCTGATGCCCTTAGAAATCTATCTTGGTAAGGAATGTCATCCATGGTGGCTGAGCACAGGACTGTTCTACTAAAAGAAGCTGTTGAGGCATTGGTAGTCGATGGTGATGGTTTTTATATTGACGGCACATTTGGGCGCGGCGGCCATACCGCAGAATTACTTTCCTGTTTATCCGAAAAGGCGGTGGTCTGGGCGATTGACAAAGATCCTCAGGCAATTGCTGAGGGGCAGGTGCTGTTTCAGAAAGACGAGCGGTTAAAGTTTGTTCATGGCAGTTTCGCCGATTTAACAACTGTCCTAAGGGCTGAAGGTAAGGTTGGCGAATTATCGGGCGTGCTTCTTGATCTTGGCGTCTCATCCCCTCAACTAGATGAGGCAGCGCGAGGGTTTAGTTTTATGCGTGATGGCCCTTTGGATATGCGAATGGATACTAGTCGGGGTTTGTCGGCGGCTGATTGGATTGCCACTGCGGACGAGAAAGATATTGCGCAGGTGATTAAAGAATATGGCGAGGAGAGATTTGCTCGCCGGATGGCAAGTGCAGTGGTTCGCGAGCGTGAGAAGACGCCAATCACTCGCACTGTCCAGCTGGCTGGAATATTGGCTGCAGCTCACCCGGCGTGGGAGAGAGGCAGGCATCCAGCGACCAAAGCATTCCAGGCCATTAGAATTTTTATTAATAGAGAGCTGGAAGATTTAGAGTCGTTGCTCAATCAAATCATTGATGCATTAAAGGTGGGTGGTCGATTGGTTGTCATTAGTTTCCACTCTTTAGAAGATCGGCGTGTTAAGCGATTTATCCGCGATCAAGAGCGTGGGATCAAATTACCTAAAAATCTACCGGTGAGAGATGTTGAGCGTGGTGTGAGACTAAAAAAAGTGGGTAAGGCCATTAAGCCTCAGCACTCTGAGGTTGATGAAAATATTAGGTCGCGCAGCGCGGTAATGCGGATTGCTGAGCGAGTAGCCTGATATGACTGCTGCTGCGGAGATGTCGTCATTCCCGCACTCACTAAAGATAGCAGCCCTTTGGGTGATGGTTGTTATAAGTGGATTATCTGTAGCCTATGTAAGCCACCTGTGCCGTGAGAAGTATGGACAGCTTATGGTAATGGAGAGAGATGCGAATCAGATGCAAGTGGATTATGGCAAGTATTTACTCGAGCAAAGTGCTTGGGGCTCTCTGCAGCGTATTGAAGTATCCGCTGTTGCTGAACTTAACATGCGTAGCCCTAAACCCGAAGAGATTGTGATCGTACGTACACCTTAATAGATGAGTTTAGGTCAATATTAAGTAGCTGTTTAATAGAAAGGTAAAGTAAAAAGTGGCCAAAAAATCGGTGAATGCAGTTATACCGCGGTGGCGTTACTACTTAGTAATGCTTTCTCTGGTCTCTCTGCCCCTGATACTTTTGGCTAAGGTTGCGCAGTTACAGATTAATCCAAATGAAGCGCGTGGCGTCGATTTCTTACAAACCCAAGGTGACAATCGTTCAATCCGCAAGGTCGTCGTCCCAGCATATCGTGGTCTTATTACTGATAGGAATGGCGAGCCTCTTGCTATTAGCACGCCAGTCACCGCCATATCCGTAAATCCCCAGCAGATCCGTGAGCAGGACATTGATAGGCTCTCGGTAGCGATGAACACACCAGCTGCGCAACTCCGGGCTCGATTGAAGCGTTACCGCAATAAGTCATTTATGTATTTAGCGCGTCAACTACCCACCGAGCAGGCCGAGAGAATTTTAGATCTGGGTATTGCGGGTATTTCAGGACGTAGGGAATACAAGCGATTCTATCCAGCAGGAGAGGTTACGGCTCAGTTAGTTGGTTTCACCGACATTAATGATAGCGGACAAGAAGGTATGGAGCTTGCCTATGATTCCTGGCTGACGGGTGAGCCCGGAGCCAAAAAGGTGGTCAAAGATCGTGCCGGTCGAGTCATCAATGATATCTCGTTGATCAAGTCTGCTCGATCAGGAGAGAACTTGCGGCTCAGTATCGACCTAAGAGTTCAGTATGCAGCTTACCGCGCACTCAAAGCGGTAGTGAAAAAGCACCATGCTAAGTCAGGCTCGGTTGTAGTTCTTGATGTTACTACTGGTGAGGTCTTAGCAATGGCCAATCAGCCGTCTTTCAATCCCAATGACCGATCCTATGTAACGCTGGGCGCGACCCGTAATCGCGCTATAACGGATATTATGGAGCCGGGTTCCACCGTCAAGCCTTTCACTATTTTGGCGGCGTTAGAAAGCGGTAAGTTTTCCTCTGACAGTGTTATTAGTACTAGTCCTGGGTATTTAAAGGTCGATTACAAAACGTTTGTAGATCCGTCTAATTATGGTGAGTTGAAATTAGCAGATGTTTTGTCCAAGTCGAGCCAGGTTGGAACTACAAAAGTGGCATTGGCATTGGACCCAGATTCAACGCGAGAGCTTTTTCAGAGAGTTGGTTTTGGCGAGGTGGTCGGCAGTGGATTTCCAGGAGAGACCCTTGGCAGTTTGCCGGCATACCGAAAATGGGACCCCGTTACTCAGGCTACCTTTGCTTTTGGCTATGGGTTGAGCGTGTCTTCGTTGCAGTTAGCACGAGCTTACGCAGTGTTGGCAAATGATGGCGTTCGTCGAGAGATATCTTTGGTGGCTTTAGACTCTGAACCTGAAAGCATCCGCGTTATTGGTTCGGGCATATCACAGCAAGTGCGTCATATGCTGAGAGCTGCAAGTGGCGTAAAAGGAACGGGTAAGAGGGCCATGATCGATGGCTACTCCGTCGGTGGGAAAACGGGCACCATGCACAAGGTTAATCCAGGGGGCGGTTACGATACAAGTCGCTACATGTCAGCCTTTGCAGGCTTATCGCCTATTGAAAACCCACGATTAGTAACGGTTGTTGTCATTGATGAACCTCGTGATGGGGACTACTTTGGTGGTCTCGTCGCTGCGCCTGTATTTTCTGAGGTGACGGGCAATGCCTTGCGATTGTTACAGGTCACGCCTGACCAAATGGCTGTGAATCATTCGGTAGCGGTAATTCCAGTGGTAACTGGTAAGCGAGGAGACTCATGATTAACTTGTTTAGTCATTCGGGTCCAAAGTTACCTCAGTTAGTTGAAGGGCTAAGTCTCTCTAAAAAATGTACGTCAACAGCTATAAAAGGTATCACCCTAGATAGTAGGGCGCTAATACCCGGCGACTTATTTATTGCCCTAAAAGGATCTGAGCTAGACGGAGCGACGTTCGTGCCTGAAGCAACAAAGCTCGGTGCAGCCGCGGTACTTCTAGAGACAGACAAGTGCGATCTGGACACTAAAATTAATAATATTAAATCCACGATTCCTATTATAGGTGTTGAGAATTTATCACAACATGTGTCTACGATCGCTAGCCGTTTCTATGGAGATCCCTCTCGACGATTAGGTATTGTAGGAGTAACGGGTACCAATGGTAAAACAACCTGTTGCCAGTTATATGCTGATCTTTTAACGCAATTAAATTCTAACTCCCCAGACTCCTCTGCGCCCAATGCTTGCGGCTATATTGGCACTTTAGGATACGGTGTTAGTGGCAATGTAGATTCGGGCTCAGAAAAAATTAGCGTCATTAACACGGCTCCATTGACCACGCCAGATGCGATCACAATGCAAAAACTTCTTGATGAGCTCGAGAAAGATGGATGTAGCGATGTCGCCATCGAAGTCTCATCACATAGTTTAGTGCAACATCGTATTGCAGACGTAAAAATTGACACTGCCATTTTCACTAACCTCAGCCGAGACCATCTTGATTATCATGGTGATTTTGATTCTTATGCGGCGGTAAAAGCGTCGCTTTTCAAGTTGCCTGGGCTAAAAAATGCGGTCATTAATATTGACGACAATACTGGAAAGGCGATCCTTGCAGACCTTGATCCTAGCATACGTGGCATCACTTTCAGTTTGGAAAATATCACAGCCGATATCTACTGCCAATCTATACATCTTCGTCCCGATGGGCTGCATGCTGTCATCCAGTCACCGTGGGGTTCGGGGGAAGTAAAGTCGCCCTTGCTGGGCAAATTTAATCTTTCTAATTTACTTGCTGTAATTGGTGCGATAGCTCTTCATGAGGGTGAATTGGGGTATCAAAATTTCCAGAAAATATTAACCTTGGTCCCTCAGTTGAAAGTGGTGATAGGCCGCATGGAATTAGTAAGTGATAGTGCAGATTTACCTGTCATTGTAGATTACGCCCATACCCCTGATGCCCTCGAAAAGGCTTTACAAGCTCTACGGTTGCATTGTCAGGGGAAACTTTGGGTGGTGTTTGGTTGTGGTGGCGACCGTGATACTGGCAAACGTCCAGAGATGGGTGCCATAGCGGTCAAATATGCAGACCGAGTGATTGTTACTTCAGATAATCCTCGTACTGAATCGCCTAACCAAATTATTGACCAAATCATCCGGGATGTTAAAGGCCAATGCTCTATCGAATCAGACCGGCGAGCGGCCATTAATCAGACTGTGCTGAATGCAAAGCCTGGCGATGTGGTTTTGATTGCCGGTAAAGGCCATGAGAATTATCAGATTTTAGGTGTAGATCGACTTGCATTTAGCGATCAAACCGAAGCGCGTTTAGCTCTACATCAACGATCGTCTCTGCGTAAACTAGGGGGTGATTCATGATGCAAAATATACGTCTCACTGATGCGGCGATGCGATTTGGCGGAACACTAGTCAATCCAGATTGCATTTTCTCAATGGTTTCTATTGACAGTCGCACGGCTAATGAGGGAGATCTATTTATTGCGGTTTCGGGAGATAATTTCGATGCTCATGAGTTTATTCCCTCGATCGCCAATAAGATTTCAGGTGCTGTTGTTTCAACGTTAGATAGCAGTTTGGGCATCCCGCAGTGGGTGGTGAAGGATACAACTCAAGCTCTTGGTGATCTTGCGAGATTAAGAAGAGATCGCTTTGCCGGTCAAGTTATAGCGGTTACTGGCAGCTCTGGCAAAACGTCGGTTAAAGAAATGATCGCGGCCATATTAAGAGAGAGCGTTAATGTTCATGCGACCAGAGGTAACTTGAATAATCATATCGGTGTCCCCTTAACACTCCTAGACATGGACGACCAGTGTGACTTCGCCGTCATTGAGATGGGTGCTAGCGCAGCGGGAGAAATCACCTATCTTTGTTCCATAGCACAACCTGACATCGCTCTGATCAATAATATTCAGAGGGCTCATATCGTTGGGTTTGGCAATATTGAGGCGATAGCTGAGGCAAAGAGTGAAATCTATAGTGGTCTTAACGCTAGCGGTGTCGCTATATTAAATCTAGATGAACCCTACTCTAAAGACTGGTTGGTCTTAATCGCTGACCGCCAATACCTTAGTTTTTCAATCAAAGACTCTAGAGCAGATATTTTCGCCAAGAATATTAAAGAATTAGGAAATGGATGCTACAGCTTTATTCTTTGTGTTGGAGAGGTAGGCGGCAGTGCAGCGGTTGAGCAACTAATAGAGCTGCCTAATCCTGGAATTCATAGTGTCAATAATGCCTTAGCAGCAATAGCCTGTGCATTAGCTGCAGGCGCAACTGTTACTCAGATAACGAATGGATTAGCTAAGGTCAAGCCGGTATCTGGGCGTCTGGAGCCAAAAACAATGGGCGATGATGTTTTGGTCATCGACGATACCTACAACGCAAACCCTGATTCATTTAAAGCTGCGATTGATGTTCTAGCCAATATGTCAGGTTATCGCTGTTTGGTCATGGGTGATATGGGCGAACTTGGTGATGATGAAAGACTCTTGCATCAACAGGTGGGCGAGTATGCCAAGCAGGCGAAGCTAGATGAGATATATACCCTCGGAACACTCAGTGAATCGGCCGCTATTGCTTTTGGCGCCTGCCATTTTAAGGATAAAAACTTGTTAATCGACACTCTGCAACAAAAAGTTGCAGTCATTAAAGCAGCCAAGGAAGAGGTGACTATTTTAGTAAAAGGGTCGCGAAGCGCCCGTATGGAAAAAATTGTTGAACGGTTAGTCAGCGGAGAAAAAAACGCATGTTAGTGTGGTTTTTAGATTATCTAAGTCAGTTCTATAGTCCTTTCTCAGCGTTTCAGTACCTAACGCTTAGGGGAATCTTGGCAGTTATTACCTCATTGATTATCAGTTGGGTCTTTGGTCCGGCGGTAATTCGGCGACTTAATCAACTGCAGATGGGTCAGGTCATACGCAGTGATGGGCCGCAGACGCATTTAAGCAAGGCCGGAACACCTACTATGGGTGGCGCGCTTATTTTACTATCGATATTTGTGAGTACCTTGTTATGGGCTGACTTGGAAAATCGCTATGTTTGGATAGTGCTGGGCACCACTTTCTTCTTCGGTTTGGTTGGCTGGGTTGATGATTACCGGAAGGTCGTTGAGAAAGATCCTCGTGGGCTACCCGCTAGGTGGAAGTATTTCTGGCAGTCTGTCTTTGGACTGGGCGCGGCAATCACTCTTTATTATGGAGCTCAGACTCCCGCTGAAACAGAATTGATTGTACCTTTTTTCAAAAATATTGCGCTCACGATGGGCCCTTTTTATATCCTATTTACCTACTTAGTGATTGTCGGCACGAGTAACGCGGTAAATTTAACCGATGGCCTTGATGGCTTGGCTATTTTACCAGCTGTCATGGTCGGCGGTGCTTTGGGGATTATTGCGTACCTAACCGGTAATTATCAGTTTGCTAATTATTTACATATTCCTTTCATCAGTGGAGCAGGAGAACTGCTCATCGTTGCTGCGGCGCTCTGCGGAGCGGGCCTTGGTTTTCTATGGTTTAACACCTATCCCGCGATGGTTTTTATGGGCGATATCGGCGCATTGGCCTTAGGCGCAGCACTTGGTGTGATGGCGGTGATTGTTCGACAAGAAATAGTGTTGGCGATTATGGGTGGGGTCTTTGTTATCGAGACGGTATCCGTCATTTTACAGGTGGCTTCATTCAAGCTAACCGGTAAACGTATTTTCCGAATGGCACCCTTGCATCATCATTATGAATTAAAAGGATGGCCTGAACCGCGCGTTATTGTGCGCTTTTGGATCATTACAGTGGTTCTAGTCCTTATTGGTCTAGCAACATTAAAGATAAGATAAAAATGGAAACAATTGTGACTGAGATAGATCTGACTAACAGCAAGATAGCTATCCTTGGCATGGGTGCCACGGGCCTATCTGTGGCCAGATTTTTATCGTCACTTGGAACGCCATTTGTATTTGCTGATAGTCGTGAACAGCCGCCTAACTTGAATGAGGTTAGGGATAGTTTTCCGCAGGTTTCTACGCAGTTAGGCGAATTTAATGAAGCTCTATTTGCTGACATCGACCTTGCCATAATCAGCCCAGGAATCGCCCTGGACCAATCGGCTCTTATAAAGGCTCGACAAAAAGGCGTGACCTTTATCGGTGACCTTGATTTGTTTTTAGATCAGGCTGAAGCGCCTGTGGTGGCTATTACCGGCTCTAACGGTAAGAGTACAGTGACGACGTTGCTAGGAGAGATGGCTAAAAATAGCGGCCTGCAGGTTGGTGTTGGCGGTAATTTAGGATTGCCGATGCTTGACTTGCTTTCCGTTAAGCACCAACTGTATGTACTAGAGCTCTCGAGCTTTCAATTAGAGTTACTCACCAGTAGCCGGGGTGCTACTGTTGGTCTGCTTAATGTTACTCCAGATCATATGGATAGGTATAAAGACCTCGACCAGTACGTTGCTGCAAAGCACCATATTTTCCGTGGGGCCAAGTATGTTATTAGTAATCGACAGGATAGTTTGACCGCGCAACGAGAGCAGACAGAGTCCCAAACATTAACATTTGGTCTTGATCGACCCAGCAAAGGCAATTTTGGACTGGCTGTTCATAATCATCAAGAATCGTTGTTCTATGGCAGCCAAGTTTTACTGTCGGTTGAAGAAGTGGCCATGAAAGGCAGGCATAACATAGGCAATGCACTCGCTGCATTAGCGCTGGGTCACGCCGCAGGACTGCCGATAGTATCGATGTTGGAAACATTAAGAACCTTTAAAGGCTTACCTCATCGGTGCGAGGCCATCGCCACTATAGATAATGTTAGCTATATCAATGATTCGAAGGGAACCAATATTGGTGCAACACTAGCGGCTATTGAAGGGTTTGGTTCTGATAGTTATAAAAATCTTTTGTTAATTGCTGGAGGCCAAGGCAAAGGACAAGATTTCGATGGCCTGAAAGAGGCTGCTGATTCATTTGTCAAATGCGGATTTCTTTATGGTGAAGATGCGCAGCAGCTAGAGGATGCATTACATTCTGTAACTAAGGTCTATCGAGCGGACTCCCTTGTTGAAGCTGTAGCAGTTGCTAAAAGCGCCGCGCGACCCGGCGATATCGTTCTGCTGTCACCTGCCTGTGCAAGTTTCGATTCATTTACCGGTTTTGAAGAGCGGGGCCACTGTTTTAGTCAGGCTGTGTTGTCGCCAGTGAAGACTGGTAGTCGGGAAGGTATGACCTCATGATAGTTACCTTGCCCCTCAACTTTAACGGATCTAAAGCTAGGCGATGGCATGTCGACATGCCCTTGCTGCTTCCTGTATTAGCGTTAATATCCATTGGGTTTGTCATGATTGGGTCGGCTTCGTTTAGCTTTGCGGATCATCGATTAGGTGATGAGCTGTTCTTTGTTAAACGGCATATGGCTTACTTGATCCTTGGTGCAGCGGCAATGATGATCGGGTACTTTGTGCGGCCTGCATTTTGGTCAACCTATGCGCGATTATGGATGGTGATTGCTGTTGTACTCCTCGTATTGGTACTGATTCCAGGGATTGGCCGAGAGCTCAACGGAAGTCGACGTTGGTTGAGTTTTGGTGGATTCACCCTGCAGGTATCTGAGTTAGCAAAAGTCGCTACAGTGGTCTTTTTGGCTGCTTATCTTGAGCAGCATCGAGAGACGCTAGGTCGTAACTGGTCTGATTTCGGCAAGCTAATGGTTGTTATTGGTGTGCTGTCGATACTGCTTATACAGGAGCCAGATTTTGGCTCAGTGGTTGTGCTCGGTAGTACTTTCATGGTTCTAGTCTTCTTGGGCGGAGCGAAGCTGCGGCAATATTTATTTATTATTACTGTGGGCATGGCTGTGCTATGGATACTGAAAGATTCAGCGCCCTATCGGGTCGCTAGATTAACGGCTTACCTTGACCCTTGGTCCGATCAATTTAATTCTGGTTATCAGTTGACTCAATCACTCATTGCCTTTGGGCGAGGCGAGTGGTTCGGGGTTGGGCTAGGTCAATCAGTTCAAAAAATGCTCTATCTACCAGAGGCTCATACCGACTTTGTATTTGCCATTTTTGCAGAAGAGTTTGGCTTTCTGGGTGTGTTGTGTCTGGTTGGCTTGTATTGCTTAATGGTGAGCCGGATATTCAGTTTAAGTCGTAAAGCCATCGCTGTACAAAGTTGGTACGCGGCTTTTGTTCTTATCGGTTTCGGGCTACTTATTAGTGGACAGACTTTTATTAATCTTGGGGTTAATGCCGGATTATTGCCTACCAAAGGGCTCACTTTACCCTTCGTCAGCTATGGCGGAAGTAGCCTAATAGTGTGTTGTGCCATGATTGGAATGATGTTGCGTTTTGGCCATGATTTACACGAGCCTCAACTGGATAATCGGGGGTCTCGCTATGCTGGCTGACAGACAACACCGCATAATGATCATGGCCGGCGGAACTGGAGGGCATGTTTTCCCTGCGCTCGCTGTGGTTGATGAGCTACGCAAAGAAAATGTAGTCTTGGCTTGGCTTGGTACTCGTCGAGGTATCGAAGCTGAGTTAGTGCCAGAGCAGCATATTGATCTGCATTATCTAGATATAGAGGGTATTCGCGGCCGCGGGCTCGGTGCTTTGTTAAAAGCGCCACTGCTATTGCTGCGGTCTATCGTTCAGTCATTGCGTGTGATCTCCCAGTTTAAACCAGAAGTTGTACTGGGCATGGGGGGCTTTGCATCGGGCCCCGGTGCTATTGCAGCTTGGCTAAAGCGCGTTCCCATCGTTATTCATGAGCAAAACTCTATTGCTGGTACAACTAACCGTGTCAGTGCGCTGTTTGCCACAAAGGTAATGCAAGGATTCCCGAATACGTTAAAACGAGGGGAATGGTGTGGCAACCCGGTGCGTTTCGATATAGCTAATTTACCATCGCCGGAAACACGATTTGCTGGGCGCACGGGTAAAGCTCGTGTGCTGATTGTTGGTGGTAGCCGAGGAGCGCTCGCGATCAATCGGATTCTTCCCGAGGCGCTTAAGCAGATAGATGAAGCGATTCGTCCTGAAGTGCTCCATCAGACAGGTAAGATCCATTGGCAAGACACTATAGAGCTTTATCATGCTCAGGATTTAAATCCTCAAAGTGAACAGATTAAGGTCATTGATTTTATTGAGTCTATGGCCTCAGCTTATGAATGGGCTGACTTCGTCATATGTAGAGCGGGTGCCTTAACAATTGCAGAGCTCACGTCGGCAGGATTAGGGTCCTTACTGATACCGTTTCCCTTTGCTATTGACGACCATCAAACAGCAAATGGTCAACTCTTAGTGAGTCGGGGTGCAGCCGTTATGATTCAGCAATCTGAGTTAAGCGCCGAACAGTTAGCGGAACAACTCGTTGAAATTTGTGGGGACGCCGAGAAGCGTTTAGACATGGCACTGCGCGCTCGGGAGTTGGCTAAGAACTCTGCTGCTCGAGATGTTGCGCGAATCTGTATGGAGGTTAGTTGTGGTTAATATAGCAAACTTCCAAGTCCCAGAAATGCGTCGCATTGGGCGTATTCATTTCGTAGGTATTGGCGGAAGTGGTATGTGTGGTATTGCTGAAGTCCTGCTTAACCAGGGCTATGAGATATCTGGATCAGATATTGCCATTAATGCTAGCGTCAATCGCCTTATTAAGGCGGGGGCTCAAGTATTCAAAGGGCACAAAAAATCGCATATCGATGGTGCTGATGTGGTGGTTAAATCTTCGGCTGTGACCTTTGAAAATATTGAAATCGCTACGGCTATTGCCAATGGTATTCCGGTGGTAAGGCGTGCCGAGATGCTCGCAGAGCTTATGCGCTATCGCCACGGTATTGCGGTAGCCGGCACTCATGGAAAAACCACGACAACCAGTTTAATTACAGCTATTTTTGCTGAAGCAGGATGTGATCCTACTTTTATCGTCGGAGGCCGAGTAAATAGCATAGGCACCAATGCTAAACTTGGCGGCAGCCGTTATCTAGTTGCCGAAGCTGACGAAAGCGATGCCTCATTCTTGCACTTGCAGCCCATGGTGTCTGTGGTGACCAACATCGAAGCTGATCATATGGAAACCTATGGCTTTGACTTCGAAGTCATGAAAGATACCTATATTACGTTTCTGCACAACTTGCCATTTTATGGTTTGGCGGTGCTATGTATTGATGATGATGTGATTCGAAATATGTTGGTTAGCGTGGGAAGGCCTACGCTAACATACGGCTTTAGCGAAGACGCAGCTTATCGCATCCGTGACGTAAAAAGTGATCAACACCAATGCTTCTTTACCATTGATCGACCAGATGGTCTGTCCCCTTTAGATATCAGCCTTAGTATTCCTGGGCGACATAATGCCTTAAATGCCGCCGCTGCGATTGCCGTAGCGAGTGACGAAGGTTTATCTGACCAAGCCATTATCACAGCATTGCGAGAGTTCGGTGGCGTTGGACGTCGTTTTGAACAGATCGGAGATTACCCCGTAAAGGGTGGTACCGCCACACTCTATGATGATTATGGACATCACCCCACAGAAGTCCAGGCCACGATACAAGCTGTCCGCGATGGATGGCCCGATCAGCGGCTGGTCATGATCTTTCAGCCCCATCGTTATACGCGAACTAGAGACCTCTACGAAGAATTCGTTGACGTCTTGTCTACGGTTGATGTGTTGTTAGTGTTAGACGTTTATTCAGCAGGAGAGGAGGTCATTGCGGGTGCGACCAGCAAAACCTTGTGTGGAAGCATTCGTCAGCGTGGGCACATAGATCCTATTTATGTCACTAATCTTGAAGATGTTCCAGCGCTTCTCTCAGGGTTGGTACAGGATGGCGATCTAGTGATGACACAGGGCGCTGGTAGTGTCAGCAAGCTGGTTTCTTTACTAGCGGATAGTCAATTAGGGCAGGTGCCTTTATGAATCATAAATCCATAGATACCTCCGTACTAAATCCGAGCAAATTTGGCCGTGTTGGCCTCCTATATGGTGGTCTTTCCTCAGAGCGTGAGATATCTCTGATGACCGGTGAAGCTGTTCTCATTGCACTGCAAAATCTCAATGTAGACGTTATAGCGATTGACGTCCAAGAAGATATTCTACAGAGGCTACCTAGCTACCAGTTAGATCGTGTATTTATAGCATTACACGGCCCTGGTGGTGAGGATGGCACATTACAGGCCTCCCTTGAGTCTCTGAACCTACCCTACACGGGAAGCGGTATCTCAGCGTCTGCCCTGGCAATGGACAAGCTCCGTTGCAAACAAATTTGGCAGAGAATTGGATTACCTACCACAGATTTTGCTCTGCTAGAAGAGAGCACTGATTGGGGCGCAGTGCTGGATGCATTGGGTGGCAAGATCATGGTTAAACCTGCGTGTGAAGGTTCCAGTATTGGCATGAGTCGGGTGGAAAATGTCCATCAACTTAAAACTGCTTGGCGGCACGCGGCAGATTTCAATAATGTGGTTATCGCAGAGCCCTTGTTGGAGGGTGAGGAGTACACGGTTGCTATTCTGGGTGATCAAGCCTTGCCGTCTATTCGCATTCAGGCCAAAGAAGTGTTCTACGACTATCAAGCCAAGTATTTCTCAGATGAGACCGCTTATTTTTGTCCTAGTGGGCTATCTGATGCACGAGAAGTTGAATTGCGAGAATTGTCGATCGCTGCATTCAACAGCCTTGACTGTGAAGGATGGGGTCGCGTCGATGTAATGGTCGATAGCGAAGGAAGCTTCCAGCTCCTTGAGGTCAATACGGTGCCTGGAATGACCAGCCATAGCTTGGTGCCGATGGCTGCAAGCGCGGCTGGTCTTAGATTTGACGACTTGGTTCTATCTATATTAGAGGAATCGATAGGATGAATAAAAAGGTGACTCAAGGGGCAAATTTTAAAAACTCATCAAAGCAAAGGTTTGCTGATGGCTTTAATGAAAAATTATTACGACTGGTCATGGTTCTTGTTTTTGCTGCCGTGATTGTGGGTGGGGACCATATCTATAAACAGATTGACACACCTTTAACCAGAATTGTCGTGGGAGGAGAGTTTAAACACCTCCAAAAAGAAGAGTTAGCTAACTTGGTCAATGGTCAGATAGATGGGGGATTTTTAAGTATGAATTTAAATCAATTACGCGAGCAACTGCAGGGCCACCCATGGGTTCACGAAGTCAGTATTAGACGTGAATGGCCCTCTACCTTAAAAGTCGAGGTAGTTGAAGAAGTGCCTATTGCTCGTTTGGGTAAACAGGGGTTTCTTAATCGTTTAGGGGATCAGCTTGAGATTGCTGACAATAGTAATCTTAGATCTTTACCTGTCCTGCGCGCTGAATTTGGTACCACGCAAGACATGATTCAACAGTATCAATTATTGGCCGAGTTACTTATTCCTATCAACCTGAAATTGACCGAGTTACAGCGAGATAGCGTTGGCGCTTGGCAGGCGGCTACTGCCCCGGGTATTAGGTTGATATTGGGTCGCGATGAGGTCGCTGAGAAAATACGGAGGCTCGTTATAGTTTGGCAGTCTGGCTTGAGTTTACAGTCAGACAACATAGAAACCATCGATTTACGCTATCCAAATGGATTAGCAGTGTCTTGGAAAGAAAGTGCACTGGCGGATAACGAAGACCAAGGGTTATTAAAAAACGTCTCTAGCTCAGCTTGATGACAGGCTAAAAAGGGAAAAATTATGAGCAGTTCAAATGAAGAAAACATGGTGGTTGCCTTAGATATAGGCACGTCTAAGGTGGTTGCAATTGTGGGCGCTGTAGGACCGGGAGGCGAGTTAGAAATCGTCGGAACCGGAATGCATACATCGTCTGGGCTAAAGAAAGGCGTGGTGGTCAATATTGAGGCGACAGTTAGCTCTATTCAGCGTGCGATTGAGGAGGCCGAGCTGATGGCGGGATGCTCAATCCATTCCGTTTATGCCGGAATAGCAGGCAGTCACATTCGTAGCCTAAATTCCCACGGTATTGTTGCTATCAGAGATCGCGAAGTTCAGCCCTTAGACCTAGAGAGAGTTATTGATGCCGCTCGAGCTGTAGCAATTCCAGCTGACCAAGAAATACTTCATGTGCTACCACAAGAATTTATTATCGACGATCAAGAAGGAGTCCGCGAGCCCATTGGCATGTCTGGAGTACGTTTAGAGGCCAAAGTTCATTTGGTTACCTGCGCGGCCAACGCGGCTCAAAACATCAAAAAGTGTATTCGCCGATGTGGTCTTGAGGTAGATGATCTTGCCCTTGAGCAGTTGGCGTCAAGCTATGCGGTGTTGACCGAGGATGAGAAGCAACTAGGTGTTGCCTTGGTTGATATTGGTGGCGGAACTTCGGATATCGCTATTTTCACTGAGGGATCTATCCGTCACACGGGCGTTATACCCATTGCCGGTGACCAGGTGACCAATGACATTGCTATGGCATTGCGAACGCCAACAGCACATGCAGAAGATCTTAAAGTTAAATATGCCTGTGCTTTGGCCAAGTTGGCCCGCCCTGAAGAAACGGTAAAGGTTCCAAGCGTGGGTGATCGTGAGTCTCGTGATATGTCTCGGCAATTGCTTGCCGAAGTCGTCGAGCCGAGATATGACGAACTATTTACATTAGTGCAGGCGGAGATACGAAGAAGTGGATTTGAAGAACTTATTGCTGCCGGGATAGTACTTACCGGAGGCACATCAAAAATGGAAGGTGTCACTGAATTGGCGGAAGAGATTTTCCACATGCCAGTAAGAATAGGTGCGCCAACTAATGTAAGAGGACTTTCGGACATTGTTAACAACCCCATTTACTCAACAGGGGTTGGGCTGCTTCATTTTGGCGTTGCAGAACAACGCAAATTAGGTAGTAGCGATCGTGCTAATACCGAAAGTGGAAGTATGTTTGAAAAGCTTAAAAGTTGGTTTCAAAGTGGAGTTTAAGGGTCGCTAAGTCTAGCGACAAATGTTTGATAATTGTGAGGCGCAAATAAGGGGAACACTATGTTTGAATTAGTAGATAGCATTCCAAAGAATGCAGAAATTAAAGTGGTAGGCGTAGGTGGCGGTGGTTGTAACGCTGTCCGTCATATGATCGATAGTAATATCGATGGGGTGCATTTTATCTGTGCTAATACTGATGCACAGTCAATGCTCAATCTAGACAATGCAACTGTTTTGCAGTTGGGTGGATCATTGACTAAAGGCTTAGGCGCCGGTGCCAATCCAGAAATAGGCCGCCAAGCAGCAATGGAAGATAAGGAGCGTATCGCCCAGGTCTTAGAGGGCGCTGATATGGTCTTTATCACCGCTGGTATGGGTGGTGGTACAGGTACTGGCGGCGCACCCGTTATTGCTGAAATTGCCAAGCAAATGGGCATCTTAACGGTTGGTGTTGTTACCAGACCCTTTGGTTTTGAAGGTCGTAAGCGTATGGCTATCGCCGATGAGGGTATCGCTCAGATGAAGGAGCGCGTGGATTCCTTGATTATTGTGCCCAATGAAAAACTGTTGCAGGTATTGGGTAAAGACATGACCGTACTCAGCGCCTTCAAACAAGCCAACGATGTGCTTTTCGGAGCGGTTCAGGGTATTACTGATCTAATTCTCCTTGACGGCTTGATTAACGTCGACTTTGCTGATGTTCGCACTGTTATGTCTGAAATGGGCATGGCGATGATGGGTACTGGCGAAGCCAGTGGCACTGACCGTGCAATTATTGCTGCGGAGAGTGCTATTCGTTGTCCACTCTTGGAGGATATTAACCTTCAAGGTGCTAAAGGCATCTTGGTTAACATCACCAGTGGTTTTGACCTTACCTTGGGCGAGTTTGAGGATGTGGGTAATACGGTCCGTGAATTTGCAGATGAAGACGCTACGATCATTGTTGGTAGTGTGTTTGATGCAGAGCTAACTGATCAGTTGAGAGTTACCGTTGTCGCTACCGGCCTACGTACGCCTAGTGCTAAAACAGGTCCTCGTGGAGTGGTTATTGATAATCAACCACCCCGTAAAATGAGTGGAGATATAGACTATGGGAGACTCGATCAGCCAACCAGTTTGCGTCGAGGTTCATCCTTAGGCGAGGGGGCAACCGCTCGTAAAGTACAGGCTCAAGATGATCCTGAATTAGATTATCTCGATGTACCTGCTTTCTTAAGAAAGCAAGCAGACTAGCCTGCCCAAAGGCCCCTTAGCACCACGCCTCAGATTTCAAAAATCTTGGTGATGAGGGGCTTGTCTGGTACCATTGCCGATCGGTTATTTGGAACAGACATGATCAAACAACGCTCAATTAAAAATACCATCAGCGCAACCGGTGTGGGGCTCCATACTGGTGAGAAGGTATATTTAACCTTACATCCAGCGGAACCAGATTCAGGCATTGTTTTTAGACGCACTGATCTCGAGCCAATGGTGAGCATAGCTGTAAGTCCTGAAAATGTGGGTGATACAGCACTATCGACAACCCTAGTGAGTGGTGATGTCCGTGTATCGACCATTGAACATTTAATGTCGGCTTTGGCAGGACTGGGTATAGACAATCTATTGGTGGATGTTTCTGCTCCAGAGATTCCTATTATGGATGGCAGTGCCAGTCCCTTTGTATTTTTAGTGCAGTCTGCGGGCATTATTGAGCAAGACGCGGCAAAACAATTTATCCTTATCAAAAAACCGATTACGGTGCAGTTAGACGATAAGGTCGCCACGCTAAAACCTTTCAACGGTTTTAAAATAAGCTTTTCTATCGATTTTGATCATCCTGTCTTGAAAGAGCAAACCTTGAACGCGAGTATAGATTTTTCAAGTACGAGCTTTGTTAAGGAAGTTAGTAGAGCTCGAACATTTGGATTTATGCATGAGGTTGAATATCTCCGATCCATAGGCCTAGCGCGTGGAGGGAGTTTAAATAACGCGATCTTGGTAGACGACGATGAAATTGTAAATAATGGTGGTCTTCGCTACAAAGATGAATTTGTGAAACATAAGATTCTTGATGCCATTGGCGATCTTTATGTTCTAGGGAAAAGCCTTATTGGTGAGTATGATGCGCATAAGTCTGGCCACAGCTTAAACAATGTCTCGTTAAGAGCATTGATGGCTGATAAAGATGCGTGGGAAGTGGTAACCTTTGTTAATAATCCCGAAGAAGTTCCCATTTCATACAGTCATCCCACTTGAGTATGGTTTAATTCAAACATTTAAAGGTACAGGTATCATTCTTCAATGAAGATTATCCTAATAAGTAACAAAATAGATAAGGTCAGAACCCTTAGCCTCAATAGTTGGGCTAAATGTGCTTTGTCTGTGCTGTTGCTTGGAATTCCTGTGACTGCTGGCACTATGCTCGGCATTAAAATCGCTGATGGGCGCTGGGAGCTATTGTTTGACAATAGCATCGTGCAAATGCAAAACCAGATCGAATTGCAGCGCGAAGAGGTAGATGCGGGTCGTCAACAGTTAGATAGTTCTCTCTCAGGAATGACGCTCAAATTGGCCAAAATGCGTTCACGTTTGGTCCGACTTGACGCTCTGGGCGAACAATTAACCCAAATTGCTAGCCTTGAAGATGGTGAATTTGACTTTTCTTCCACGCCTGGCTTGGGTGGCCCAATCCAAACTCCCCTAATCGAGATCGCTAATCACGCAGAAATTGAAGAAAAAGTATCAACGATGTTTGCCAAGCTTGATGACTCAATCAGTAGCAGAGAATCACAGTTGCAGATATTGCAGTCGATATTGTCAGATAAGAAACTAAAAAGCGAAAGAATGGTTGCTGGCCGGCCGGTTAAGAAAGGCTGGTTGTCCTCTGAATATGGTATGCGAATTGATCCGTTTCATGGCAAGCAGCAGTGGCATGCGGGCATCGACTTCGCTGGCAGAGATGGTGATGACGTCATTGCCGTCGCTTCCGGAATCGTTACCTGGTCGGGCGATCGCAATGGTTATGGCAAAATGGTAGAAATCAGCCACAGTGATGGCTACATCACACGGTATGCTCATAATCAGGAAAATATTGCTAATTTAGGTGCCATTGTTCAAAAGGGCGACGTGGTTGCTCAAATGGGTAGTTCTGGCAGGTCAACTGGCCCTCACGTCCATTTTGAAGTATTCAAAAATGGTCGCACTGTCGATCCGGCATCCTATATTCATCGCACCTACCGCTAATCCCTCTTATACATCCCTCATTACGATGAAGATAACTTAATCTTTGTGTTTTTACGCTATTAATTAATGGAATAAACGGTATGTTCGGTAAGTTAATAAAAAAGGTATTTGGTACGAGTAACGATAGAGATTTACGCCAAATGCGTAAAGTCGTATCGAAAATCAATGCTTTAGAAGATCATCTGAAAACCTTAAATGATGCCGATTTAAGGGCTCAGACAACGGTATTGCGAGATAGACTTGCCGGTGGTGAAACTCTCGACGAGCTATTGCCTGATGCTTTTGCTGTTGTCCGTGAGACAGCCACTCGTGTTATGGGCATGCGTCACTTTGATGTGCAAATGATCGGGGGTATCACACTGCATCAAGGAAAGATTGCTGAGATGCGCACCGGTGAGGGTAAGACCCTCGTGGCGACCTTAGTTGCTTACCTTAATGCCTTGTCAGGCAAAGGCGTCCATGTCATTACAGTCAATGATTACCTTGCCCGTCGTGATGCTCAATGGATGGCACCGCTTTATCAAGGATTGGGCATGTCGCTTGGCGTTATTCAATCATATCAGGGCCCTGACGCAGCTAACTCTTTTTATCTCGGTGAAGATAATGATGTCGGAGAGCTTCAGCCTAGTGAACGTCGGCAATCCTATGCTGCTGACATTACCTACGGTACTAACAACGAATTCGGCTTTGATTACCTTCGTGACAATATGGCGTTAAGGTTGGATGATAAATCTCAGCGTGGCCTTTCCTTTGCTATTATCGATGAAGTCGACTCAATTCTTATTGATGAAGCACGAACACCTTTAGTGATATCTGGCGCTGCCCAAGATAGTTCTGAGCTATACAAGACCATGAATTCACTGACCTCTCAGCTCACCGCGGTAGCAGAAGACGACATAATGGCAGAATCAGCGCCTGTCGATGAAGATGCCAGGGTGATCGGAGACTTTGTAATTGATGAAAAGACCCGTGGTGTTGAGCTCACTGAAGATGGGCACCAGAAGATTGAAGAAATTTTAATTAAAGAAGGTCTGTTAGAGCAAGATCAGAGCCTTTATCAAGCCACTAATCTTGGTTTGTTACATCATGTAAATTCAGCTTTGCGTGCCAAGCACTTATTTAGCCGAGACGTAGAATATATTGTTCAGGATGGCCAAGCAGTGTTAATTGACGAACATACGGGTCGTACCATGGCTGGCAGACGTCTGTCAGAGGGACTACACCAAGCGATCGAAGCTAAAGAGAACCTCGTCATTCAGCAAGAGAGCCAAACTCTTGCCTCTACGACGTTCCAAAACTACTTTCGGCTATACCAAAAGTTATCGGGTATGACGGGGACTGCAGACACCGAAGCCTATGAATTTGACCAAATTTACGGTTTGCGAGTTATGGTCATTCCAACCAATGTCGAGGTGATGCGAGATGATCTCAATGATCTTGTGTTCCTTAGCCAAGACGAAAAACATGAAGCAGTCATTGAGGATGTTAAAGAGATTGTAGCAAAAGGTGCCCCCGTACTCGTTGGAACAGCCTCAGTAGAGGCCTCTGAACTATTGTCTGGCTTCCTCAAAAAAGCCAAGATCAAGCACAGCGTACTTAATGCGAAGCAGCACGAACTAGAAGCCAATATTATTATTAATGCTGGCCGCCCTGGTGCAGTCACTATTGCCACCAATATGGCGGGTCGTGGAACAGATATCGTCTTAGGCGGTAATCTTGAAGCTGAATTAAAGCAACTTCGTGAAACTAAAGGGTGTAACGAGGATAAAATTGCCGCGACCAAGGCCGACTGGAAGGAGCGTCATGCCACGGTGATTGAGGCGGGTGGTTTGCATATTGTTGCTACCGAGCGTCATGAGTCCCGTCGCATCGATAATCAATTGCGGGGTCGTTCGGGTCGACAAGGAGATCCGGGCGTATCACGTTTTTATCTATCTCTCGAAGATCCTTTAATGCGATTATTTGCGTCCGACACAGTCAGAAATATGATGCGCCGCATGGGTATGGAGCGTGGAGAGGCGATCGAGCATCGCATGGTAACCAATGCTATTATCAAGGCGCAGCGCAAAGTTGAGGGGCGAAACTTCGACATTCGTAAGCATTTGCTTGAGTTTGACGATGTAGCAAACGACCAACGCCAAGTTATCTATCAGCAGCGTAACGATCTGCTCGAAGACGATGACATCTCTGACATAATTACCAACGTTCGCGTAGATGTGACAGACCAGTGTATTAGTAATTATGTACCACCCATGAGTCTTGAAGAACAGTGGGATGTCCCTGGTCTTGAGAAAGTGCTGGCGACTGAGTTTGGTATCCAGTTACCGATTCAACAATGGCTCGATGAGGATAGTCGGCTTGACGAAACAGAGTTGCGCAGCAAGGTTTTGAGTCAACTCCAAGAGGCTTATGTGGCACGTTATGCGCACGTAGGTGACCAGATGCGCGAAGTCGAACGGCAGATTATGTTGCAAGTGTTGGACAATCTTTGGAAAGATCATCTCGCCAGTATGGATCAGCTACGCCAAGGTATTGGCCTACGAGCCTACGCTCAAAAGAACCCAAAACAGGAATACAAACGAGAGTCGTTTGACCTGTTCGGTCGATTACTTGAGAGTATAAAATATGACACCATCCGATATCTCTGTCATATCGAGGTTGCCTCGCAGGACGATATGGATCGCCTTGAGCAGCAAAGGCGCAAAGAGCAGCAGAACCGTGAGTATCAGCATGCTCAGACGTCAGCATTAGCAGAGCAAGCAGGTGATGCTGAAGCAGCAAAAGCACGGCAGCCGATCCTACGTGATGGGCCCAAAGTCGGCCGTAATGATCCGTGTCATTGTGGTTCAGGTAAAAAGTACAAGCAATGTCATGGTAAAATATAGACTGAGCAAACAAAGGTAATTTCTATGGCCACTGGCGACGCAGTATTTCCGATGATGTATCCAGTCACTGGGTTCAAACTAGGCACAACCAGTGCTGGTATAAAAACCCCGGGCCGAAGCGACTTAGTAGTTATGGAAATCGCTGAAGGTAGTTCTGTTGCCGCTCTGTTCACTAAAAATGCATTTTGTGCCGCACCAGTAACTGTTTGCAAAGAACATCTGGTTCGGTGTCCCCCCCGTTATTTGTTAATTAACACTGGCAATGCCAATGCCGGCACAGGAGAGCAAGGGTTATTAGATGCAACCCATAGCTGTAGCGCGCTGGCCTCATCGCGAGGAGTTGATATCAACGCCATATTGCCCTTCTCCACCGGAGTGATCGGTGAATTTCTGCCCATGGACAAGCTTATGGCAGGAATACCCAACGCCGTTGAAAACCTCTCTGAACAAGGATGGGAAGAGGCAGCAAAGGGTATTTTAACCACCGATACGCGCCCTAAGGGCAGCAGTCGGCAATATGGTGATGATCATCAGGTGACCATAACCGGTATTTCTAAAGGCTCTGGCATGATCAAGCCTAATATGGCGACGATGCTAGCCTATGTGGCGACCGATGCCTTGATCGATAATGAGTTATTGCACCGTGCCCTAACCATAGCAACTGAAGCATCATTTAATCGAATAACGGTTGATAGTGATACATCAACTAATGATTCAGTGGTTCTAGTGGCCACTGGTGCTAGCAATGTAATTATTGACGAAGTCTCTTTCGATGCCTTTGTGGACCAACTGTGCCAAGTGTTCATTGATCTGGCGCAAGCCATTATTCGTGATGGTGAAGGCGCCAGCAAATTTGTCTCAGTGGTGGTTGAAGGGGCATTAAATAAAGCTGAAGCCCTAAATGCTGCTTATACCATTTCAGAGTCTCCTTTGGTCAAAACTGCGTTGTCTGCTTCTGATCCAAACTGGGGCCGTATTCTAGCCGCTGTTGGTCGGTCTAACATTGTCGACCTCGACGTTAACCTAGTACAAATTTTCCTCAATGATGTCTTAATCGCCGAGCATGGCAGTCGCGCTGACACCTACAGCGAAGAGGCGGGGCAGGCGGCCATGCAGCCTGAAGATATTGAAATACGTGTTAGCCTAAGCCGTGGCGACCACAAAGAGACGGTCTGGACTAGCGATCTTACTCAGGAATATGTGCGTATCAATGCCGAGTACCGAACCTAAGGACCCACAAATAGCATGACGCGTGTAAAAGTGGTTGCAGCCGTGATTGTTGGAGAGCACCATGGTTTTCCCCAGCATATCCTTATTTCTCGGCGTGCAGACCATCTGCATCAAGGCGGTCTATGGGAATTTCCCGGTGGCAAAATCGACGGTGATGAAACACCTCATGCGGCTCTGCTGCGCGAGCTTAAAGAAGAGCTCAATATGGTTGTGACAAAAGCATCGCCTCTAATGCAAATAACCCATGATTATCCCGATAAAAAAGTCTCTCTAGATATTTGGACAGTAACAGAATTTAATGGCCTACCTGTGGGTGTTGAAGGGCAGGAGATCCGTTGGGTGAGCTTACAAGACCTGCCTAATTTTGAATTTCCCGAGGCCAATCAGGCGATATTAGGACAGCTTTCCCCTCAAAATTAGGCTGACTTAATAACCCATTAAGAGCCTAGATCGTCCTCACTAAGCTGGCCGTCTTCAAATATTGGATCAACAGGAATACTGTAACTCTCAGTCGCCCAGTCACCAAAATCAATTTGTTGACAGCGATGAGAACAAAACGGGCGATATTTTTGCGTTTTAGCCCATGCAACGCCTGTTTTACAGGTGGGACATTTAACAATGGTAGGTTCAGTCACGGCGGTTAATTCTCTTTTGATGTATTGGCCAATGCTAAAAATGTTGAGTGTAAAAGATCAACTCTATCAGCTATTGTGTTTGGGTTAAGAGTGTTGTCAATCACCCAATCTGCCCGAGCTAATTTATCCTCTCGAGACATCTGGCTATCGACAATACGTTGAATCTGAGCCGGATCATTATCATCTCTCAGCGCCGCCCGTTGCAACTGCAATGGCTCAGGCAGATCTACCAACAATACTGTATCGACCAACTGGTCTTGGTTAGCTTCAAAAAGCAGTGGTGATTCCAAAAGCACATATGGGCTCGTAGCCAAATGTAGTTGCTCGATAATCCAGCCACGTATTAGTGGGTGTAATAGCGTCTCTAACCAGATTTTTTGGCTAACGTCTGTAAAAATAATTTCCCGTAGCTTAGCCCTATCTAATTGCCCGTCGGACAAAACAATGCCTTGCCCAAATTGAGCGCTAATATCTGTCAGGACAGGCATTCCTGGCTGAACAACAGCTCTAGAGGCATAATCTGCGTCGACCGACTCAATACCCAGTGATCTAAATGCAGCGGCCACAGTACTCTTGCCGCAGCCAATGCCACCGGTGAGGCCGACTATAAAAGGATTTTTTTTCAAAGCAAGCGCCTAAATAACTGATTCATGTTCAGTCGGTGTGGTCTAGAAAGTAAACGCCGACAGATACCAAGTGATCATGTTATCACCCCAGATTAGAGCAATCCAACCTGCAGTGGAAAGAAAAGGGCCAAACGGAATTTGTAAGTTACGATCTTTACCGCCGATGATAATCATTAGTACCCCAACGATAGCGCCGGCGGCACTCGATAGCACTATTACTAGGGGCAGAAGCTCCCAACCGAGCCAAGCGCCTAGTGCGGCTAACAACTTAAAATCGCCATAACCCATACCCTCTTTTCCGGTGATGAGCTTAAATAACCAATAGATACCCCACAGAGACAGGTAACCGGCAATAGCCCCTAGAACGGCATCAGGTAAAGGTGCAAAGACCCCGTTGATATTAGCAAACAGTCCTAGCCATAAAAGCGGGAGCGTAATTTGGTCAGGCAGAAGCCTTTCCTTGAGATCAATGCCAGCAAGTGCAATTAAGCAACAAGCTAAAATAACACTATAAAACGTGGTTGCCGTGGCACCGTAAAAATAGGCCAAGAGAGCAATAATCGTTGCGGTAAGCAGTTCGACAAGCGGATATTGAGCAGAAATAGAGGCCGAGCAAGATGCGCAGCGGCCCTTTAAGAACAAATAGCTGAGCACAGGAATATTATGCCAAGGACGCACTCTAGTGCCGCATTTTGGGCACCGAGAGGCAGGCCATGCCAAGGTAACAGCGGACTCTTCAGTAGCTTTGTTTTCGATACCTAAGATATCCTGTGATTCAACAGACCAGCGACGGTAGAGTTGTTGCGGAAATCTTAAAATCACAACGTTTAAAAAACTGCCAATCAATAAGCCAAAACAAAAACCAACAGCGGCGAGCGCTCCGGAATATAATTCGGCGGACAGAAATGTAGACATAAACAAATGTTCTCGTATAGTTCAGCTAGCTGATAGCCAAATCAGGCGGCTATTTAGTGAACCGCATAGATAAATCTACCGCTTGCACATGCTTGGTTAGACTACCGGATGAAATGTAGTTTACCGCAGAGCTAATATACTGCTGCACGGTTTCATTAGTAATATTACCGGACACCTCAATTTTGGTTTCGCCAAAGTTTAGGTGTTTTAGGTTTTCAATGTCACTAGGCGAGAAGTTGTCCAGCATCACCACGTCAGCCCGGGCATCTAGTGCTTGGTTGAGTTCATCACTGTTTTCCACTTCCACTTCCACCAGTTTTTCTGGAGCTATTTCTCGTGCTTTTGCCACCGCTAGGGCAATACCGCCGCAGGCAGAAATGTGATTCTCTTTGATTAAAAAAGCATCGTACAAACCAATGCGATGGTTGTCACAACCGCCCACGCCCACGGCATATTTTTGCGCTAAGCGCAGGCCAGGTATAGTCTTGCGAGTATCCAAAATCTTGACCTCGCTACCTGCAGTTAACGCCGCATATTGTCGTGCGAGGGTGGCGGTACCAGAGAGCAGCTGTAAAAAGTTTAACGCGGTGCGCTCACCCGTTAGCAATATGCGGGCATTGCCACTAAGTGTAAATAATAGTTGGTCCGGCGTGACCTGCTCACCGTCTTGGACAAACCAATGAATGGTTGTTTTAGGATCTAGTTGTTTAAATACTTCGTCAACCCATGCTGTGCCACAGATCACCGCATGCTGGCGACATAATACCTCACCCTTGGCTTGCTGCTGCTCCGGAATAAGCATGGCGGTAATATCACCGCTGCCAATATCTTCTTGTAATGCGCGGGCAACACAGTCGGGTATATCGGCTGGGGTGTCCGGAAGTAGGGTGTTCAACGTGATCTAACTCCATTTTTGCTAGGCGAGAATTGTAGCATTAATTCGGTGTTTGGCTTTAACCCAGTGATCTGTTTCAATAACTCTACCTTAGCGCGACACAGTGAAAGAGAGTCCCCATGCGTATTTATCAAGGCTGGTTATCAGCAGCAACGGTATTAACATCGCCCAATGCCGACCTGCGCCCGGATGAGTCTGACATTAGCCTGTTAGTGATCCATAGCATCAGTCTGCCACCAGGCCAGTTTGGCGGCGGCCATGTTGCTGAGTTGTTCACTAATACCTTAGACCCCAATGCCCATTCTTACTTTGCAGAGGTTGCCAATCTTAAGGTATCAGCCCATCTTTTGATCGATCGTGAGGGGGTTGTCACGCAGTTTGTACCCTTTGATCAGCGCGCTTGGCATGCCGGTGTGTCTGAGTTTGCCGGACGTCCAGCCTGCAACGACTTTAGTATAGGCATTGAGCTGGAAGGAATCGATACAGAGCCCTACACCGATCTGCAATACCAACGTCTAGCTGAGATAACGCAGTGCTTGATTGTTGAATACCCTGCATTAACCAAAGAGCGAATCGTGGGGCACAGCGATATAGCGCCAGATCGCAAAACCGACCCTGGCCTAGCGTTTGATTGGGCTTATTTTAGAAAACTTCTCACAACCTAGGTCTTGTCAGCATTCCAGGGGGCGACCTTGAATAGCAGTAGCATGCCAGGAATAGCAATTAGTGTGCACATATAGAAAAAGTTCTCCCAGCCTATGCTTTCGACAATAATTCCGGTTGTCGCGCTAGCCACAGTTCGAGGTACCGCTGTTACCGCAGTAAATAATGCAAATTGAGTCGCAGCAAACGCGGGATTTGTCGTTCGGGCAATAAAGGCAACAAAGGCTGCAGTGCCAAGGCCCACCCCTAGATATTCAAAACCAATCACCAAACCCAGTAACCACAAACCCTCACCGACACGGGCCAGCACCGCAAAGCCCAAAATAGATACGATTTGAACCAAGCCAAATAGCCACAGGGCACGATTAATACCGATTTTGAGCATTAATATACCGCCTGCGATGCCACCAATAATGACGGGCCATAGGGCCGCTTGCTTAGCGACAATGCCTATTTCAGTTTTGCTATAGCCCATGTCAAGGTAGAACGGTGTTGCAAGGGCGGTGGCCATGCCATCGCCAAGTTTATACAGCAGCATAAAGGCCAGAATCAGCAGAGCCTGCTGTACACCCTGTCGAGAAAAGAACTCATGGAAGGGTTCCACTACAGCGGCTTGCAAGGTCGTGGGGTGTTGATGGGGCCGCGGTGGTTCGGTAATGGTCAGTGTTAATACTATTCCTACCAACACAAAGGCGGCGGTTATTAAAAAGACAGTTTCCCACGGTAGGAAGTCTGAAAGCACTAATGACAGCGACCCCGGAATTAAGCCGCCGACTCGGTAGGCGTTAACATGTATAGAGTTACCTAAACCCAGCTCTTGATCAGGTAATATTTGGCGCCGGTAAGCATCTAAAACAATATCTTGAGTCGCGCTAAGAAATGCGATGCCCAGGCATAACCAAGCGATGGGCCAGAGTTGGGTTAGAGGATCTAGAAGCCCTAGGGCAGCAATGGTTATCAGTAGTAATAATTGTGTGGAGAGCATCCAACTGCGGCGCAGTCCGGGCTTAAATGTAAATAGAGACAGTGAGTAGCGATCCAATAGCGGAGACCAAATGAACTTCCAAACATAGGGAAGGCCAATCAGCGCGAACATGCCGATTTCTTTAAGTCCTACACCCTCAGTACGCAACCAGGCAGGTACCAGTGAGATCAAAACATATAGGGGCATCCCCGAGGCAAAGCCGGTGAAAATGCAAATGAGCATGCGTCTGTTAAACAGAGATTGCTTGATGGTTTGTTGGCTCATTAATTGTCCTATTTTTTTTAATCTTACTTAATTAGCACGAAAGTTATTTAGGGCTGCCATCTGAATTGACTTAGTTTAATGCTCTTTCCGCAAACAAGCACTTGTTCTGCCAATAGTCGTTTTTTCTGCTCATTAAAAGAGTCACTACCCTGAGGCATACTGATCTTGCCAGCGGCATTAATGACTCGGTGCCATGGCAGCGAGGTATCTGCGGGCAAACCACTTAAAATTTTGCCGACCAGTCGCGCGGCGCCGGGCAAGCCGGCTAAACTAGCAATCTGACCATAGGTCGCCACTTTGCCTGCTGGAATGCCTTGAATAACAGTGTAAAGTCTAATCTCACGATCATTATTGTCCATGAGTAAAGACTACGCTATTCAGTCAGATGTTGAAATAGTGCAAACTACCCCAATAACTATAACTAGCGCATGTTAAAGGAGTTACCCGTGAGGTATCTATTACTGTTATTTATTGTCATGCCGGTGTTGGAAATGTGGCTACTGATCACCGTTGGTAGTGAGATTGGTGCTCTGCTGACTATTGGGCTAGTACTGCTGACTGCGGTTGTTGGCGCAGCTTTACTGAGAGAGCAGGGCTTTGCTACTTTGTGGCGTGGTCGTCAAAAACTACAAGAAGGTAAACTGCCAGCAAAGGAAATGGGAGAAGCCATTATTCTTGCCGTATCTGGCGCGTTGTTACTTACCCCTGGGTTTGTGACAGATGTCATCGGTTTTGCAGGGCTAATACCCCCCATAAGAGCCTTATTGGTGTCGCGAATTCTAAGTAAAATGATCGTGACGGGATCTCCCGTCGGTGGGTTTGCCAATCAGAATGTAGATCAGGCTGAAAATTCCGGGAATGTTATCGACGGAGAATCGTGGGAACGCAAGGATCTAGATTAAAACTTCTTTTTATCGCAAAAGAATTGCTGCTTGCCCTTGAAAAAGGGAAGGTCTGACACCATATAAAGCAACAATTGCGAAAGTAATCATGTCGCAAGTGAATTTTAACAACTGAAGATAGAATAATTGGAGAACAGAACTATGAAAATTCGCCCATTACACGACCGAGTTATCGTTCGTCGCGAGGAAGAAGAACAAAAAACGGCAGGCGGAATATTATTACCAGGCTCTGCACAAGAAAAACCTAATCAAGGCGAAGTCATTGCCGTAGGCAGTGGCCGTGTTTTAGATAGCGGTGAATTACGTCCGGTTGACGTCAAAATTGGCGATATCGTCGTTTTTGGCCAGTACGCGGGTAATGACAAGATTGATGTGGATGGCGAAGAGTTAATCATCCTCAGCGAAAGCGATATTAAGGCTGTAGTTGAAGCTTAAATTTAAACTGAATTGTTTTTTAACAGAATTTGAAAGGAAAAAATCATGGCAGCTAAAGAAGTGAAGTTTGGCAACAATTCCCGTCAAGCCATGCTTGATGGTGTGAATGTTTTGGCCAACGCAGTAAAAGTAACCTTAGGGCCTAAGGGTCGTAACGTGGTTTTAGATAAGTCATTTGGTGCACCCACTGTGACTAAAGATGGTGTGTCGGTAGCCAAAGAAATCGAACTTAAAGATAAATTCGAAAACATGGGCGCGCAGATGGTTAAAGAAGTAGCGTCAAAGGCGTCAGATGATGCCGGTGATGGTACGACCACTGCAACAGTATTGGCACAGACTATTGTTAATGAAGGCCTGAAATTGGTTGCAGCGGGTATGAACCCTATGGATCTAAAACGTGGCATTGAAAAAGCAGTAATTGCAGCCACAAAAGAAATTGCAGCGATTGCAAAGCCTTGCGCAGAGAACAAGGAAATTGCTCAGGTAGGTACTATTTCTGCTAACAGCGATACCCACATTGGCGACATTATTGCTGATGCAATGGGCAAGGTCGGGAAAGAAGGTGTTATCACTGTTGAAGAAGGCAGCGGTTTAGAAAATGAACTTGATATTGTTGAAGGTATGCAGTTTGATCGTGGATACCTATCTCCTTACTTCATCAACAACCAAGAGAACATGAGCACCGAACAGGAAAGCCCACTTATTCTGCTGGCTGATAAAAAAATCTCCAACATTCGTGAGTTACTGCCTTTGCTTGAATCGGTTGCTAAAGCGGGTAAACCACTGTTGATTATTGCTGAAGATGTTGAAGGTGAAGCGTTGGCAACCCTAGTAGTGAACAACCTACGCGGTATTGTTAAGGTTTCAGCTTGTAAAGCTCCTGGATTTGGCGATCGTCGTAAGGCAATGTTAGAAGATATTGCTATCCTGACCGGTGGCACTGTGATTTCTGAAGAAGTTGGGCTTGATCTTGAAGGCGCTACTTTAGAGCATTTAGGTACGGCTAAACGCGTTACCATGACAAAAGAGAATACAATCATTGTTGACGGCGCTGGCGAACATGCCGCCATCGAAGGGCGAGTTAAGCAAATTCGGGCTCAGATTGAAGATACCAGTTCTGACTATGATCGAGAGAAGTTGCAAGAGCGCGTGGCTAAATTGGCCGGCGGTGTTGCAGTGATCAAAGTAGGTGCAACTACCGAAATCGAAATGAAAGAAAAGAAAGCCCGCGTTGAAGATGCGTTGCACGCTACTCGCGCTGCTGTTGAAGAGGGTGTTGTTGCTGGTGGTGGTGTTGCTCTTATTCGTGTCCTGCAGAAAATTAATGACTTGCAGGGTGAGAATACAGACCAAACTGCGGGTATTGGGATTGCTCTTCGCGCTATGGAGACGCCACTGCGTCAGATTGTAGAGAACGCAGGTGAAGAAGGTTCTGTTGTGGTTGATAAGGTTAAGCAAGGAAAAGGTAACTTCGGATATAACGCAGGTACAGGTGAGTATGGCGATATGATCTCGATGGGTATTCTTGATCCGGCTAAAGTAACTCGAACTGCGCTACAAGCGGCGGCTTCGATTGCTGGACTAATGATCACCACAGAAGCTATGGTTGCTGATGCTCCTGATGAGGGCGGTGCTGCTGGTGGCATGCCTGATATGGGTGGTATGGGTGGCATGGGTGGCATGGGTGGCATGGGCGGAATGATGTAAACCCAGCTCCAAAAAAAACAAAAAGCCCTGCACTAACCTGTGGGGCTTTTTTTTGAGCTATTCTTTTTTAGGTTGAGATGCCCTTTTGTATTAATACCGACAGTGACGAGCAAGCTCATCATGATATTCATTAAATACAGTATAAAACCGCTATAAACTTAATAAAAAGCCTATCAAAAAACTCCAAAAAACCTATAATGAACCTAAAATAAACCTACAGCCTGTAAGGGTATTAATTTCTAGAGGACTTGCTCATGACCGCCGAACTTATCAATCTACTTGCCCGTTGGGGACATCTTTTATTTGGTATCACTTGGATTGGAATGCTCTACTATTTTAACTTCGTGCAAGGTGGATACTTCAAACAAGCTTCAGCTGAGGGTTTAGCTGATGCGAAAGCTAAACTGGCTCCTAGTGCGCTCTGGTGGTTCAGATGGGGTGCTATGTTTACGTTTATCACCGGTCTTCTACTATTAGAAGGTGTGATGCGTATGGGTCAAATGAATAATTACATCGCTATCGGTGTTGTTATGGGTACTCTGATGGCGGCAAATGTCTGGATGATAATTTGGCCGGCGCAAAAAATTGCTTTAGGCCTTGTTGAAGGTGGTGATAAGGCAGCAGCCGGCGCCAAGGCGCTTCTTGCTTCTCGAACCAATACTTTGTTCTCAGCACCTATGTTGTTCGGTATGTTAGCCGGACCGCATTATGCGGGTCATGGTTATAGTACCGCCGTTGGTGGTACTGGGCTAACAGTTGCTTTAGTGATTATTGTAGCCTTAGAAATTAATGGCCTAAAAGGAAAGCAGGGCCCGATGACCACGGTTAATGGTGTGATTGGTTCTAGCTTGGCCCTGACCGCGATATTGGTTGGCGCACTTAACCTGCTTTAAAATTGCTTAGACGAAAAACCGGTGTTAGGTAAGCTTCACCGGTTTTTTTGTGGACGCCATTTTTATATATTGGCCAAGATCAGCGTATAATTTGGCGTAATGAGATAGTATTGACTTTGTCTTTATTGAAATATGACCATGGAATCAAAAAAAGATATGGATAAAAAGCCCAAAACATCAATTGTTGCCGAACGGGACGATATGATTGGTCGCAATATACCAGAGTCGCGTGGTGACGGACCGACCTCAAGAAATGGGGGTCAGTCACCTACTGTAGGTATGTCTGGGCTGATGAAGTTTATTTTGATGCTGACCTTCTTTGGCTTGATTGCAACGGGTGTTTTTGGTGGATTGCAGTATCAGGACCTTTCCGCTAAGCATGAGTCTCTTCTGGCTCGATTTGATTTACTTGAGTCACGCCTTAGTAGTACAGATGAGTCGGTTACCCAGTCGGGTGCGGCTATGCAACTCAATATTAGCAAGCATAGTGAAGAATTAAAAAAGCATTGGAGCGAAATTAGAAAGCTCTGGGGCGTCACTAACGATATCAACAAAACAAAAATTGCCGACAATAAAAAAGATATTGCTTTTCTAGCGGCTAAGCGCGTTTCGACTCAAGAATCTATTGCAGCGGTTGGGACTCGAATTGACGAAGAGAGCACTGCCATTAGTGACTTGAGCGTTAGCCAGTTGGGGCTTTCTGCTGATATAGACAAGATCAATGAGGTCATGCGTGAATACGTCGATGAGCTTAATCGACTAAAAGCTGTGTTATCGCGCACGGACCGTGATCAGGCTAATAATGCTGAGGCTATGGAAGCTATAGAGGGCTTTCGACGGCAAATAACGCAAAAGATTTATCAGTTAGAGCAGCGGTTAGCGGCTCCGGCGCCTAAGCCACAGCCACAGCCACAGCCTGAGATCAGCCCTGCACAACCTGTAGTCGAGGGTGGTTGAACGGTCCAAACCAGATGTTAACGCTTATTTGCGTGGGGAAAGGATTTAATCTATGGCAAATACTTTCTACTGGCATGACTACGAGACCTTTGGCGTTGATCCCTCTAAAGATCGGCCATCACAATTTGCTGGTTTAAGGACTGACGAGGATTTAAATCCAGTGGGTGAGCCTCTGGTCATTTATTGTCAGCCTCAGAAAGATATACTGCCAGCGCCTCAAGCCTGCCTTATTACCGGAATTACCCCTCAATTGGCTATGGAAAAAGGGTTGTTGGAGCCTCAGTTTATCGAGGCTATCCACCGGCAACTTTCTGTGCCTGGGACCTGTGGAGTGGGTTACAACAGTATTCGCTTTGACGACGAAGTCACTCGTTATGCTCTCTATCGAAACTTTTTTGATCCCTATCAGCGAGAGTGGAAAAATGGCAATTCTCGCTGGGATATTATGGATATGCTGCGCTTGACAAGAGCATTGAGGCCCGAGGGCATCGAATGGCCAGACCATGAGCCTGGGCGTCCGAGTTTTAAGCTCGAGCATTTGACTGCAGCAAACGGACTGGCCCACGAAGCCGCTCATGACGCGCTGTCTGATGTAACAGCAACGATTGCGGTGGCCAAATTGGTCAAAGACAAACAACCTCGTTTATTTGACTATGTAGTGAATATGCGGAGTAAAAAAGCGGTTGGCGAGATGTTGAATTTGTCTGACCGGAGACCCTTTTTCCATATTTCAGGTATGCTCCCAAGAGCCCATATGTATGGCGCGATTATGATGCCGTTGGCGCAACATCCGACAAATAGTAATGGCATTATTTGCATAGACTTATCGTTTGACCCTGAGGTGCTGATCAAGCTAAGTCCGGAAGAAATTGCACACCGAGTGTTCACATCATCTGAGGCGTTGGGGGATAATGAAGCTCGCATTCCGCTAAAGGTGGTGCATATTAATAAGACGCCTGTGGTCACCACTCATAAATTAATAGATGAGGCTGCGGCGAAGCGTCTAGATATTGATGTTCAGCGCTGTGAATTACATTGGCAAAGGCTGAGTCAAATTAATTTTTCCTCTAAGTTAGCGGCGGTCTTTAATAGTCAATCGTTTCCCGAAAAGCCAGAGGCTGAGCAACGTTTATATAATGGTTTCTTACCCAATGGTGATAAGCATTTATTAGAAGAAGTACGTCAGGCCAGCTGTGAAGACCTTACTGACCATCGCTTCCATTTCAGTGATGAGCGTTACAACCAGCTGTTGTTCAGTTATCGGGCGCGTTATTTTAACGACTCGTTGTCAGATCAAGAGCGCAGTGTTTGGACAGAAAACTGTCGCTGGAGATTAACCGATGAGAAGTCGGGTTATTTAACCATGGAGCAACAGGGCGCTGAGATAGCACAGTTATTGGCCGGCGAAGGTTTATCCGTTGAAAAAATCGCTATACTAGAGTCGCTTAAGGGCTGGGCTGCCCAGGTGAATGATGAATTTTCGTTATCGAACTAGAGTGCAGCGACGAAAAAGGCTAAAATCCCTTCCATCAACTTTTTGGCCCGAGGTTAAACCTTGAACTTTACCGGCGCACATATCCTGTCAATCAACCAGCTTCAACGTGAAGACGTCGATCGTATCTTTGCTGTGGCTGATCAGATGGAGCCTTATGCTCTTCGTAAAAGGGTAACAAGAGTCCTTGAAGGTGCGATTCTTGGCAATATGTTTTTTGAGGCCAGTACCCGTACTCGCGTCAGTTTTGGCTCTGCCTTTAATTTATTGGGTGGTGAGGTTCGTGAAACAGCTGGTTTTGAGAATTCTGCCTTGGTTAAGGGTGAATCTCTGCAAGATACCGCGCGAGTCTTATCAGGTTTTAGTGATGTGATCTGTATGCGTCACCCTGAAGCTGGGTCGGTAGCAGATTTTGCCACTGCTAGTCGAGTCCCCGTGATAAATGGCGGTGATGGTGCTAATGAGCACCCTACTCAAGCTTTGTTAGATCTATATACCATCCGTAAAGAGCTTGTTGATAAAGATCGGACGATAGATGGAATGAGTATCGCCATGATTGGTGATCTACGCCACGGCCGTACAGTGCACTCTCTTGGAAAACTATTATCCCTGTATAACAACACACATGTGGTGCTGATTTCGCCCGCTGAATTGGCCTTGCCCGAGTCGCTTATTGAATCCATGCGCAGCTCAGGTGTTGAAGTTACTGTATCCCATGAAATGACCCAGAGCATAGTGGATGTCGATATCGTTTATTCAACGCGAATTCAGGAGGAGCGGTTCTCGACAAAACAAGAAGCTGATCTTTATCGGGGTAAGTTTAGACTTAATCAAGCGATCTATACCGAATACTGTCAGCCCAATACGGTTATCATGCATCCACTGCCTCGCGATTCACGAGCTGATGCCAATGAGTTGGATATTGATCTAGATGACAACCCCAACCTGGCTATCTTCCGCCAGACCGACAATGGTCTATTAGTGCGGATGGCGTTGTTTGCACTGGTGTTAGATGTTGTCGATAAGGTTGATGAGTTTTCTCATGAAGTGCGTTGGTATAATTCCCGCCAACGTCCAACCAAAAGCTAGATAATAATTAGTCGACTAATAGCATGAATGATTTTGACGATATTCGTCCGTACCACGATAGTGAAGTGCCTAGCGCGTTAGCACGTATGATCGCTGATCCTGAGTTAATGGATCTTCTGCTTTCGCGTGAGTTCCCGCGGATGACGAAAATTCTGCCGGGTATTTTTACAGGACTGGTAAGACCCTTTTTACGGCGCAAGCTGCGAAAACTTATGGTTGAAGTTTCTACTGTGTCTGATTTTCAGGCGCACATGACCTCACGCCTTATATCTGTGCTTGAAACAACGACTGATAGTTATGGGTTTAACGGGCTCGACAAAACACCCTTGGATAAAGCTCATTTATATATGAGCAATCACAGAGATATTGCCCTAGATCCAGCTATGGTTAACTTAGGTCTTTTTGAAGAGAATCGATCGATGGTTAGAATTGCCATTGGCGATAATTTGCTCAGTAAGCCTTTTGCAGCAGATTTGATGCGAATTAACCGCAGTTTTATTGTTAAGCGGTCAGTCAAAGGTCGTCGTGAGAAGCTAGAAGCCTTAAAAACTCTTTCTCGCTATATTCGGCACAGTATTGGTCAAGAAAAGGTGCCTATCTGGATTGCTCAAGCTGAGGGCCGAGCTAAAAATGGACAGGACCGTACTGAAACAGCCCTGCTCAAAATGTTGGCGCTATCAAAGGACAAAGACCAAAGTTTTGCCGCTGCAATCGGTGAGTTGAGCATTGTGCCGGTAGCCATTTCTTATGAGTATGATCCTTGTGATGCCGAGAAAGCTAGTGAACTTTACGCTCAGCAGCAGGGCTTAACGTATATTAAGGATCCATTTGAGGACCTCGACAGTATTGTAAAAGGCTTTCTTGGGTACAAGGGTCGAATTCAGGTTAATTTTGGTGATCCTGTCGCTGATAAATATGAGGATGCAGATGGCCTAGCTGATGAGATTAATCGTCAGATTGGGGTCAATTATCAACTTTTCCCAACCAATATTATCGCCTGGGCAATGCAGGTTACTGAACAAAAGTTAGATGTTTTAGAGAGTTTGAAGAGCCTTTGGCCTAAGGAAGACTGGTTGCATGCTGAACAACGATTTAAAGACCATATCAGTACTCTACCCAATGAGCATCAATCCATTGCCGTGGCCGCTTACGCTGCCCCTGTCGATAACCAGCTGCACTATCTGTCACAGCAGGGGCATTAACGCTTGTTAGGCGACGGCACTAGAGACACCATTCAGCAGGGCTATCGAAAATTCCTAGAGACCCGAGGATTGCAAGCCAGATTAGGCCAAAAGCAGATGGTTGCTGCCATAGCCAATAGCCTGAGTGATGATGACGCAGACAAACGGCTATCGGTTATTGAGGCGGGAACAGGCACAGGTAAGACGGTTGGATATCTTATTGCGGCTCTTCCTATTGCTAGGGCCTTAAAAAAGACGGTTGTAGTCTCTACAGGGACCATAGCTCTGCAGGAACAGCTGATCCATAAGGATATCCCTGAACTTCTTGAGGCTTGTGACTGGGATTATAGTTGCGCCCTGGTTAAAGGGCGTGGCCGTTATGCATGTAATCTTCGCATGGAGCAGTGTTTAGACTCTATTAAGGCAAAAGACGCTGGCCTATTCTTGTTTGAGGACGAGCAGCAGTTTAACCCTAACGCGCAGACCGAAACCTTGTTTCGAGAGATGTCCGATGCGCTGGAGGATGGCAGTTGGAACGGTGATAGAGACTCCTGGGATACCCATATTAAGGATATTGAATGGAGCGCCTTAACTGTCGATCGCCGGCAGTGTTCAGGTCGGCGCTGTAGATTCGTCAATCAATGCCCCTTTTTTAAGGCGCGTACTGACCTTGAAGAGAGTGATTGCATCGTTGCTAACCATGATTTGGTGATGGCTGATTTAGCACTCGGTGGAGGTGCTATATTGCCACCACCAGAAGATTGTATTTATATTTGTGATGAGGGTCCCCGGCTCGGCGATACGGCGATTCGACACTTTGGTGCTCAGTGCAGAATTAATAGTACGCTGACATGGTTAGAGCGCATCCCTAAACAATGCAAAGGTCAGGCGCCCATCTTCGCCAAAGATACTGCGCTCGCCGAACAGTTGCCACGAATCGAAAAAGAAGCTGTAAAAATAACTGAATTACTGTCTATGGCCTATCCGCTCCTCAAAGAGCAGTTAGATAAGGCCGATGATTATGAGGGGATCTATCGATTTGCCCACGGCGATGTGGGGGCAGCTATTCGCGATATTGCGACACAGATTACTCAGCATACAAGTGGCTGGCTAGGGCGTCTTGAGGTTCTTAAAGATAGCCTTAATGAAGCCTTGAGCGATAAGCAATACCCAGTACCGACTCCTGACATAGAGCTTTTTTATCAGCAGACTGGGACATGGCTGTCTGGTGCTGAGCGTCTGCTTGCTCTGTGGGACCGGTTACATAAAGAATTACAGCAGGGCGACATGCCAATGGCGTGTTGGCTGAAACTCGACGACACCAGCGGCGGTAATGTTGATATCTCGGTGAATGCTAGTCCAATACAGGCTGCTGAGATTCTTCGCGAACGTCTCTGGGGTAGCTGCTATGGCGCAGTCTTAACCTCAGCGACTTTGCGGTCGCTAGGTAATTTCAACACACTGCAAAGAGAAACGGGAGTTCCTGATTCCGCTCACTTTCTCTCTGTTGCGGGTGCTTTTGACTATGCTGAGGCAGCGTCGCTGAGAGTGCCGTCTGATGCTATTGAAGGTAATAATGTTGATGACCACACCCAGCATATTATCGATAATATTGAATCTATGGTTGAGAAGAAAGCCGGCACACTAGTGTTATTTTCCTCTAGGCGCCAAATGCAACAGGTGCATGACGAGTTACCTAATGATCTCGTCAAACTAATATTGATCCAAGGCCAGTATTCCAATCGGGAAATGGTTCGACTGCACAAAGAGCGCATTGATCAGGGTAGTACCAGTATGCTGTTTGGCTTGGCCAGTTTTGCGGAGGGGGTCGACTTGCCGGGAGATTACTGCCGACATGTAGTGATTGCTAAGCTTCCCTTTGCCGTGCCAAATGAACCGCTGCAACAAGCCTTAGCAGAATGGATTGAAGCTCGTGGGGGTAACTCCTTCTTTGATATATCGCTGCCACTCGCGTCACTGCGTTTGATTCAGGCCTGCGGAAGGTTATTACGGACAGAATCAGACACTGGAACGGTAACGATTCTTGATAAGCGGTTATTGACTAAACGTTATGGTAAGCAGCTATTGGATGCTCTACCGCCTTTTAGGCGAGAATTAGGGTAGGAATCGATGAACACCTATCAACAGTTAAGTGACATGATTAATGCGCTGGAAGAAAGCCTCCAGACCCATGACCTATGGCTGGCTCAAAAACCCTCTAATGACGCTTTAAGTAGCGCTGAACCTTTCGCAGTTGATACGCTATCGTTTATTCAGTGGTTGCAGTTTCTATTCTTGCCGCGGATTAAGCAGATCTGCCAAGAGACGGCTGAACTGCCTAAGGTCTGCAGTATCGCACCGATGGCTGAAGAGTATTTCAAGTCTAATCAGATCGATGGCGATACTATCATTTCTAAGTTGATCAAGATCGATCAACTTATTTCGAACGCTTAGGCTTTTTGGTGTAGGTCTTTTTCTTTTTTAAGGGTGCGCTGCCATCATTGCTTGGAGGACGACGATCGCTACGATCAGTGCGATCCCTGCGTGTTGATTTTGAGTCTTTAGCAAAGGTTTTTTTATTACCGGTAAAGACCTTCTTGGCTGGCTTTCTAGGCTCTGCCGTACGTTTATTCTCAACATTGCGAGAGATAGTTCTTTTGTCATCACTATCCGCAATTTTTCGTTTACGCGGGGTAGCCACTTTCTCTGCGTATGGTTGCGCGCTGTCACTTGTACTTCCTCCGAGCACGCTGATTCGCATGGGTTTTGCGCAAACTCGAACCTTTTTTAAATGATTCAATAGGTCAGCAGGCATACCTTCCGGTAAGTCTACGGTGCTATAGTCATCATGCAGCTTGATCTCACCAATAAAGCGACTCTCAATGTCGGCTTCGTTAGCGATGGCGCCGACAATATTACTTGGTGAAATACCGTCATTGTTACCGACTTCTAAGCGATAAGTGACCATTGGAATGCCATCACGATTAGCATCGGCATCCCTTGCTTTGGCCTCACGTTTAGGTTGATCTGAACGCTCTCTTCGTGGTTCTGCGCGCGAGTCTCGGTTCTGCGTGAGCTGGCCACGATGTTCTTTGCGATCGCCGCGGTCTTTATTTCTATCACCGCGATCTCTGTTGCGCTCTCGACCTGAATCTCTGTCGCGATCTTTACTGCTAGGTGCAGTGATGGTTTCAAGCTTAGGGAAAAGTGGCCGTTCTTTCTGATTTTCAAAGACCAAGGCTGCTGCGACATGGGCCATATCTAATTCATTTTCGTCAGCTAGCTGCTGGATCAAAGAGCGAAACTTATCCAACTTAGGTACTTCCATGCTTTTCAGCAGATGTTCAGTAAACTGCTGAATCCGCTGACCACTGACTTCTTCATTGCTAGGCATGGCCATTGGCTTAATGATTTGACGTGTTGATTTCTCGATAGAGCGTAATAAACGATTTTCTTTAGGCGTGATGAACAGGATTGCCTTACCGCCTCGTCCAGCTCGACCAGTACGGCCAATGCGGTGCACATAGGACTCATTGTCATAGGGGATGTCAAAGTTAATGACATGGCTAATACGCTCAACATCTAAACCACGTGCAGCAACGTCTGTGGCAACAACGATATCCACTTGACCCTTCTTAAGGCGATTAATTGTGCGTTCCCGTAACGCTTGGCTTAGGTCACCATTAAGGGCTGCAGACGAAAAACCTCGCGCTTCAAGTCGCTCGGCAATATCGACAGTTGACGATTTGGTACGCACAAAGATGAGCATGCCGTCAAAAGACTCAACTTCGAGTACGCGTGTTAAGGCATCCATCTTTTGATGGCTTTTGCAGGTCACATATTGTTGCTCAATGCGTTCTACGGTTTTTGTTTTATTCTCGATACTGATGGTTTCCGCGTCACCAAGGTATTTCTTGGTCACTCTGCGAATGGCGGGTGGCATCGTGGCTGAAAATAGTGCGCGCTGACAATCATTGGGTGTCTTAGCGAGAATGGTCTCTACATCGTCGATAAAGCCCATGCGTAACATTTCATCAGCTTCGTCGAGGATTAATCCTTTGACTTGGCTCAGATCCAGACTGCGTCGGCGCAAATGATCGAGCATACGACCTGGCGTACCAACTACAACCTGCGCGCCTCGTTTAAGTCCTCGTAATTGGCCTCCTATATCTGCTCCTCCGTAGATGGGAAGTACGTGGAATCCTTTAATATGCTTGGCGTAGCTTTGGAAAGCCTCTGCCACCTGAATTGCTAATTCACGAGTTGGCGTTAACACTAAGATTTGCGGTGTTTTTTGTTTATCATCCAGTTTGCTCAAAAAAGGCAGAGCGAAGGCGGCTGTTTTTCCCGTACCAGTTTGTGCCGTCCCCAATAGGTTTTGACCGTTTAGAAGGATAGGGATACATTGCGCTTGAACTGGGGTCGGTTGCTCATAGCCAAGTTGCTGAACAGCTTTAAGTACAGGGGCAGAAATACCCAGTGATGCGAAGTCAATTGACGACATTAATTTACCTGTGGCTTGGGGTTTTTAAGTCCTGGATTATTAGGGCGGGGAGTATACGCCTAAGTAGTTCATTTTTATAGTTTATTAGCACTTCATTTAAGCTAAGTTATGAATTGTCGTGAATGTTAGAGAATTATGGTGAGAGCATTAAAAACATCGGTTCAATAGCTAGTCACTCTAGACTACCCCTCCGTTATATGGGCTGTATAGGGCATAACTTTTATTTTGTAATTACTCTGTATTTATACCCCTATAAGCTAGGTCAATATGAAATATGCTGATGTTATCCCTATTAACCCATGGTGTTTTGCGTTTAAATACGTTCCGGAATAAACGTACTTACTTTAATGCTAGGACAGTTTTATGAGTGAACTCCACCTTGTGCGTCATGCTCAGGCTTCTTTTGGGTCGGCAAATTACGATCAGTTGTCAGAGTTGGGGCACCAGCAATCGCATTTTTTGGGTGAGCATTTTAAGTTACGCGATATGCGTTTTGACCAATTAGTGGTAGGAGATATGCACCGCCATCACCAAACGATGGATGGTATTTGTGAGGGGTTAGGGGTAGACGGTAGTGATCGGTTAGTGCTGCCCGGGCTCAATGAGTACAACTTTGTCGATATGACTGAGGCTTACGGGAAGATTCATGGTGACAACCCGTTGTTTCAAAACGTGATGAAAGATCCTACCGATAAGAAAAATTATTATCGACTGTTGCGCCAGATTCTGACGGCCTGGACGTCTGACAGTATCCCCGGGGTCCCTGAAACCTGGGCACAATTTAAAGCGCGGGTAGAAGATGCACAAAACCAAATTAAAGCCATGGCAAATGCGGGCAATAATATTTTGGCCATTGGTTCTGGCGGGTCAATAAGTACTTTTGTCGGCTTGGTGCTTGAGATTCCCGATGAAAACGTCTTTGATCTTAATCTGCAATATAAGAATACTGCCATAAGTCATTTCTTTTTTAACGAAAGAAAGATGAATTTGACTGGTTTTAACAGTGTTACCCATCTGGATACTAACGAGATGGAGCAATATATTACTTACGGCTAAAATTTTTTATTAATCGAGGAAAAAAAGGCATGGCAACAGAATTTGATATGAGCGGCAAAGTCGCAATGGTTACCGGCGCATCTAGTGGTTTTGGTGAGCATTTTGCAAAAATATTAGCGGCACGAGGGGCTAAGGTAATCGTTGCAGCGCGTCGGGTTGATCGTCTTGAGTCTCTGGTGGCTGAGATTACAGCTGAAGGTGGCGAGGCGCTAGCCGTGGCAATGGATGTAACCAATTCTGAATCTATTGTCACTGCTTTTGACCAGGGGGAAGCGGCATTTGGCACGATCACGTTGGTGGCTAATAATGCAGGTATCGCAGAAGTCAAAAGTGCGCTGAAGATCGATGAGTCGAGCTGGGATAATATGATTGATACTAACCTTAAAGGGGTTTTTATCGTCGCTCAACAGGCGGCTAAGCGCATGATGGCGGCCGGTGTTGGGGGTTCTATTGTTAATACCGCATCGATTTTGGGTTTGCGTGTTTCCTTCGGCCAGTCTAGTTATGCAGCTTCCAAGGCGGCTGTGGTTCAGTTGACCAAGTCGCTTGCTCTTGAGTGGGCCGGTAAAGGGATTCGTGTTAATGCAATCTGTCCGGGCTACTTTTTAACCGAAATGACAGCAGCGGCTTTTGCATCGCCTGAGAGCATGGCCTTTCTTACTTCGTCGCCTGCTCGTCGAGCGGGTGAGATGGATGAGATAACAGGGCCATTTTTGCTGTTGGCCAGTGATGCGGGTTCTTATCTTCATGGTGTTGCATTGCCTGTTGATGGCGGGCAATCTATTGGTAAGATGTAATTAAAGTGAAATAACGGTTGGCTTGATATGGGTATTAACGATAATCGGCGCGAATATGGCTACGGGACGCTATCTCGAGAGAGTTTGCATGCCAATCCTTTTGAACAATTTTCTTTGTGGATGGATCAATCTCTTGATGCCGGCATTGTTGACCCGACCGCCATGAGTGTGGCTACCGTTGATACTCAAGGTAGGCCTTGGCAGCGAATGGTTCTGCTAAAGGGGTTCGACGAGCGCGGATTTGTTTTTTATACCAATTTAGGTAGCCGTAAAGCAGCAGATATTACGTCTAACCCCCAGGTTAGCCTTCAGTTTCCTTGGCTGCAGTTGGATCGGCAAGTCATCGTGGGTGGGATGGCAGAGCCGCTGTCAGATAGCGAGATCAGTGACTACTTTAAGAGTCGACCAGTGTCGAGTCAGCTTGCTGCTTGGGCGTCTGAGCAGAGTCGTCCTATCGCTTCTCGTGAGGTGTTGGAGGCCCAGGTCAATGCGGTGCAACAGCGTTTTGACTCGGCTCCAGTTCCTTTACCAGAGTTCTGGGGTGGTTATAGGGTAGTGCCTCGGGAATTTGAGTTTTGGCAGGGAGGAGAAAATCGCCTTCATGATCGTTTTTCATTCCAGCGTAATGCGGACAGTAGCTGGACTATCGTGCGGTTGTCACCCTAAATCGTGGGGGACTCATAACTGATGTCGGTAATAACGAAATAACGTTGCCCGGCAGGAGTTTCTACCTTTATTTCGTCATTCAAACTTTTTCCGACTAGTGCCTGAGCCATAGGTGAATCGATGCTAATCCAATGACGGGAAGGGTCGATTTCGTCAGAGCCCACCAGTCTAAAAGTCTGGGGTAGGTCATTACCCTGTTCATCTTCGACGGTTACCCAAGCAGCAAAGAATACCTTGGATGGGTCCCTAGGTTTATCTTCAATAATTTGGGCGTTTTCTAAACCTTTAGTGAGGTAGCGTACGCGGCTATCAATTTCATGCAGGCGTCGTTTGCCATAAATATAATCACCATTTTCAGAGCGATCTCCGTTTTTTGCCGCTTCATGAACCACCTGGGTAACTTGAGGGCGTTCAACCTTCCACAGTTGCCTAAGCTCAGCTCGCATATTGGCAGCACCTTCTGCAGTTATATAAGGAGAGCTTTTAGGTCTGGGTGGGCGATAACGAGACATGCTTAAATAGTCTCGACAAGGTTGAATACTTCTTGATAAAAGGTTAATTCCGCCTCCATGGCGCGAATAATATTATTGGCTTTTCGAAATCCATGGCCCTCATCATCGAAGGTTACATAAGCGACCTTAATGCCTTTACTTTGTAATGAATCCACCATCATCTCTGCTTGATTGGGTGGAACAACCTTATCTTGAAGCCCTTGTAAAAAGATCACTGGGCAGTTCAGGCCCTCAATATGATGGATGGGCGATCTTTCAATGTAGATGTCTTTTCGTTCCGGGTAAGGGCCTATCAGGCTATCTAAATAGCGAGATTCAAACTTGTGAGTATCTGTGGCCAGAGTTTCAAGGTCACCAATACCGTACAGGCTAGCTCCAGCCCTAAAAGTATCGGTAAAGGTCAGCGCAGAGAGTACGGTGTACCCACCCGCACTTCCACCTCGGATAATACAGCGTTCAGAATCAATTCTTCCTAAGCTTGCAAGATGGCCAATGGCGTACTGCGTATCTTCAACATCGGCTAGCCCCCAGGCACCCGCTAAACCTTGACGATAATGACGGCCAAAACCCGTGCTGCCTCGGTAGTTAATGTCTACTACAGCAAAACCGCGATTAGTCCAATATTGTATTTTAAGGTTTAAGCTACTGTTTGTTGCACCAGTGGGTCCGCCATGGCAAATAGCAATGACTAGGGGTAACTCTTGATCACTGCCGCGAAAATGGGCGTTGGTTGGCGGGTAAAAGAAGGCATGCACTCTTTGGTTGTCGGCGCTGGGAAATAGTACTGATTCTGGCGTTGATAGCTCTCTAACGTTTACCGGTAGCGATGCTGGCGCATAAACCCTCGTTAACTGTTTATCGGTAGAGAAGCTTATTAATTCCGTTGATAGTCTCGGAGCACCAGCCATCATAAATAAATGACCATGATGTGTGCAGATGCTATGCATGCTGCTGTAGTGAGAGTCGATCTTGCCAAGTGTTTGTGTTGGTATATCAATAAATCCGGCAGACCAAACGCCAGATTTCGTCCATGTGCAACCGATGGTTTGGTTATCAATAAAATGATAGGTTGATGCCCCTAGCTGCCACAATGGTGTGGCAAACTCGGCGTCCATTAGCAGTACCGTTTCCCGATGTCCCTCGCTAAGGCGGCAGATATTCCACCAGTTATCGCTGTCGGACACAAAATACAGAAGATTGTCAGGTGACCACTGAGGTTGAAAAATAGCTTCATCTTGGTTTTCACCTGCGACTAGGCATCTATTTGTCAGATTATTTCCGCTGACGGATGCTTGCCATAACTGCGTGTTATCCCAAGGCATGTTGGGATGTTGCCACTCAATCCAGCAGATCGTAGAGTTATCAGGGCTAAGACGTGGATAGGCATAAAAGTCAGAACCTGTGACTAAAGCGTCAATCTCAGGGTGTTTTTGATCTAAGGCAATGCCGGCAATGTAATTGTTTGGCTCTTGCCCATCAAGATGGTGTTCACAGACTGCGATCAACCGCTGATTTGTCGTGTCGACAATAATATCGGCAAAGTGAAAAGCTCCCTCAGGACTTATCGGTGAGGGGCTGGTGGAGGACCCTAAGTCGAGTTGATAAATACGTTGATCTAGAGCATTTACAAAATAGAGTTTCTGATTAGCCACTGTGTACGCCATGCCGCCGTACTCATGCACTTTACTATTGCAACTGAACTGAGCTGGCAAAAGGTCTTTAATTACCCCATCGGGAGTCTGACACATAATAACATTGCGGCCGGCTTCCCATGGGCGACTTTCGACCCAGAAAAGTGCATCTCCACTGGATTGAAGATGATTGAGTCCGGGTGCGGCGCGAGTGATCATCTCTGCACTAATATCGGATGGCCATGTGCCAAATGGTTTCATCACCTTGAGCGTTGTTGCTTTAGAACTGTCAATATCCAAAAAATCAGCCTCCTGCTAACTTGACATTATGTCCGCGTTTTTCCAGCTCTTTTTTGAGTAAATCACGGTGGTCACCTTGCACTTCAATAACCCCTGATTTAACGGTGCCACCAGTGGAGCATTTTTGCTTCAATTGTTTGGCTAAGGCCTTCAGGCCTAGTTCTGGCAAGTCAATTCCTGAAACAGTAGTGACCCCTTTGCCTTTGCGGCCTTTAGTTTCTCGCCGAATACGCACAATTCCGTCCGTTAAAGTTACTTGAGGTTGTTCTCTTTCATGAACACGACCTACATCAGTGGAATAGACTAATCTCGACTCTTTGTTAGCCATTAATCACTCTCACTTATTAGAAGTAATTTACCAATATGTTTATTTGACTCCATTAACTCATGAGCTTGAGACGCATGCGAAAGAGGAAATCTATTATTAACAACGGACTTGAATTTCCCCTCTGCAATTAATGGCCAAACCTGAGTTTCAACACCCTGAGCAATTCGTTTCTTATCTTTCAATGGTTGAGCTCTAAGAGTTGAACCGGTTAATACAATCTGTTTCAGCATTAGAGGCATGAGATCAATTTCCACTTTGGAGCCGCGCAAAAAAGCGATGTTAACAATTCGTGCTTTTGGCGCGCAGACGGCAAAATTTTGCTGAACATAATCACCACCAACCATGTCTAGCACAACGTTAACACCACCATCGGTCAGTTCGGCACAGATGCCGACAAAATTATGTTCACGGTAGTTAATAGCTTTGATCGCACCTAGCTTTTCGCAAACTCTACATTTTTCATCAGACCCGGCTGTGGCGATCACTTTAATACCCATTGCGCTGGCCATTTGAATAGCTGTGGTACCAATGCCACTGGATCCACCGTGAACTAACAGCCATTCGTTGGGTTTTAATTGTGCTCGTTCAAAGAGATTGTGCCAGACTGTAAAACAGGTTTCCGGCAGTGCTGCGGCATCTTCAAGACTTAGACCTTCAGGGATTGGAAGGCATAGGGATGCGTCTGCCAAGGCGTACTCAGCATAACCACCGCCGGCCAGCAAAGCGCATACTTGATCCCCTATTTTCCAGCGAGTGACCTCATTGCCTGTAGCCACTACTGTGCCTGATACCTCAAGACCAGGAATATCTGATGCGCCAGGGGGCGCAGGATAAAAGCCAAGGCGCTGAAACACGTCGGGTCGGTTAACACCCGCCGCCGCGACTTTTATCAGTACTTGATTGTCATTATGCGATGGCATTGGACGTGATGCCGGCTGTAAAACGTTTGGGCCGCCGGGTTGAGTAATTTCAATACTGATTTGATTGTCAGGCAGGCTCATCAATAACCTCTTAATGGTAAAGGGAGAGTTTAGCTGTATATGGCTTCACTTCTCAATGGATCAAAAAAGCCATTATATGTTAATGGCGTTTGGTCAGTATTTTAGCTTTATCCCATAATCGTCCATCGATTGCCGCTAGTCCTAAGCCGATGAATACCATGCCAATAAAATATTCAGCATGCAGTATTTCATTGAGTGCAAGCCAGCCAAGCAGATTGGCGGTGATGGGAACCAAAAATGTAACTAAGACAACGTTGGTAGCGCCTGAAGAGGCTAATATGCGGAAAAATAAAATATAGGCCAAGGCTGTTGAAAAAACAGCCAGTGATATAACCGCCAACCAAACCTTTAAGCTTGGATTTGCCAGTTGATCAGGTCGTTCTATGAAAAACGCTAAAGGCAGTAAAATAATGGTTGCGCAAGTCACCTGCCCGACAGCTGTGGTAACCGGGTTGATGCCCATGGTCTTGAATCGCCTGCCGTAGACGGTAGCAAAACCATAGGATACGGCGGCTGCCATGATGGCGAGTTGGGCAGTCGTGTCAGCACCCACGTCTGTTAGTGTTGAGGGTCCGATTAACACTATCACACCTAACAACCCAATGACGACACCAATAATTTTTGCCGGTGTCATGTGTTCATCTGTTAATAATGTACCAGCGATTAACACTGTAAATAAAGGTGTCGTTGCATTAATTATTGAGGCTAAGCCAGATGTGATGTGGGTCTGCCCCCAAACAATAAGAGAGAAGGGGATGGCGTTACTGAGTAACCCCAAAATAAGAAATGATCGCCATAGTTTAAGAGATTTAGGTATCTCATACCCAGCGATGATGAGAATGGTCCATAGTGTAATGGAAGCCATACCAACTCTCATTGTAACAATGGTTAATGGAGGTAGTTCTGATACAGCCACGGCAATGAAAAAGAATGATCCACCCCATAGGAATGATAGTAGCAGTAGCATTAACCAGTCTTTGGGGGACATTCTCTGGTTTATCATTGAGGGGTTTCCGAAATCATTAGCAGTTAGATTTAATGGGTATCAAGACACAGATGTAATAATAACATTCCCTCGTAGGCTAAACGATCACTAATATAAGCACCTAATCGTTGTTGAAATTGCATGAGGTGGCAATAAGGAATTAGTTTAATTGGAGATTACTGCCTACAATGTGTGTATCTATTCGTACCTAGGCAATCATTATGGTTGAAGCATCCTTTAGAGAGAGGGCTTATCGGGTCATCTTTGGCACTGATACGCCCGCGGGGCAGAAATTCGATATAGCCTTGATCTGGGTCATTCTACTTAGTGTGCTAGCCATTGTCCTTGATTCGATCGAGTCCGTTAACAGCCAATATGGGCTATGGTTGTTTCGATTAGAGTGGTTTTTTACCCTGCTATTTTCTGTCGAATATTTACTGCGAATCTATACATCACCAAAACCATTGCATTATATGTTCAGTTTTTATGGGCTGGTGGATTTACTGTCTATTGTACCGACTTACTTGGCGCTGATTGTGCCTGGTGCAAGTTATTGGTTAGTGATACGTCTATTGAGGGTGCTTCGAATATTCAGAGTACTAAAACTCGTTCGGTATCTCTCCGAGGCCAATTTACTATTGCGTTCAATGTATGCAGCACGACGCAAAGTGCTGGTTTTCTTTATGGTGGTTTTGGTGCTTAGCGTGATCTTTGGTAGTTTAATGTTTTTGGTGGAAGGTCCAGGCAATGGCTTTACCAGTATTCCTCGTAGCATCTACTGGACAATTGTGACTATCACCACGGTTGGCTATGGCGATATCACACCTCAAACGTCATTAGGGCAGATTTTGTCTACCATGATAATGTTGACCGGTTATAGCATCATCGCTATTCCCACGGGCATTTTCACTGCTGAAATTGCGCGCGCGATGCATACAGAAATCAGCCATAGGCAATGTAATGTTTGTGATCGCAGTGGCCATCATCCCGATGCTGAGTACTGTCATCAGTGCGGAGTAACCTTACCGGACAGGATTGTCGAAAATTAATTACCAGTGCGTTTATCCATGGTTGGGCGATAGCTCAGTGCTTCTTGATAATGAGATAATTCTGGATAGCTAGTTTTCTCAAGGTCTGCAAGGCTTATTGCAGCTTTTAGCACGCGGTAAAACTCTCGAGTAGATAGCTTGTATTCCCTAGCGATCACGTTAATCTATTTTTCTTGTGTGGTTAGCAGTATTTCTAGTTCAGTGAGTTGTTGTTCAAGAGCATCAATTTTCTCTCGGGAGCGCAACAAAACTGCCTGTTGTGCATCAAATTCGTCTCGCGACACTATATCCAACCCGGCGATAGTCTTGGTCATTGCG
>JABILI010000095.1 GCA_018654575.1 Porticoccaceae bacterium | reverse complement strand
GGGCAAAGGTCATCTCGGTTGCATCGGCCGATAAATGGACAGGTTATACTTTTCCCGCCTCATTACATGCATTTTGTTCATCCGATGGCAGGTGACGCTATGCGGTCGGTAATTGCCTTTGATGTTAGTTTAGAGCAATAAAGAGAGTATGACGTTGCATTGCCCTCATAAGTAAGGAAATATCATGTCAAAACCAAGGCTTAAAAACCTTTTTATTATCTCGTTGGCACTTACTTTGTCCAACTATTCATTCAGTGCTGACATTAGTATGCCATTTGGCGAAAAGGCATTTGAAATCTATAAGACCGCAGTGGAAATGCGCACTGCGGAGGGACATTATCAAGTACCAACACTGGCGAAGTATTTGGCGTCCGAATTTGAAAAGGGAGGTTTTCCGAAAGAGGATATCCACGTTTTAGAGATCGAAGATACGGCCGCTTTGGTGGTGCGCTATCGAGGCGACGGTTCTCTGGGCAAAAAGCCAATCAGTATTTCCGCTCACATGGACGTAGTCGATGCATTACGTGAGGATTGGGAGCGTGATCCCTATACCTTGGTTGAAGAAAACGGTTACTATTTTGGTCGTGGTACGGTTGATGATAAGTTGGGAATGACCGCAGTTACTGCCGGTTTCTTGCGGCTTAAAGCAGAAGGCTGGGTGCCGGGGCGTGATCTGATTATTGCTTTTTCTGGTGATGAAGAAACTACGATGAACAGCACCAAGGCGTTAGTCAACGAGTATAGAGATCTTACTGATAGCGAGTTTGTATTAAATGCTGATGCTGGCGGTGCAACACTCCCGGAAAAAGGTGGTCGGCCAGCTAGTTTCGGCATGCAGGCTGCTGAGAAAACATATGTGACTTGGGATATGACGGCTCGCAATCCTGGTGGGCACAGTAGCCGGCCAAGAGACGACAATGCGATATATGATCTTGCTAATGCCTTAACCAAGATTCAAGCATACAAGTTTCCGGTAAGTTACAACGATTTAACGCGGGCCTATTTCAAAGGCACGGGCGTTAATACACAAGGTGAGCTGGGTAAGGCAATGCGCAGCTTTGCCAGCAACCCAAAAGATCCGGCAGCAATAGCAACACTAAGGGCTAATAGCAGCTATGTGGGTGCCTTAGGAACTACCTGCGTGGCCACTATGCTACGTGCAGGCCATGCTGAGAATGCCTTGCCACAATCTGCTACGGCGACAGTCAATTGCCGTGTTTTTCCTGGCACAGGTGTTGAAAAAACTCTCGGCCAGCTTAAGACTGTCATTAACAATCCAGCTATCGAGTTCATTCTTTTAGATGAAGTTACCGAGACTGATCCTTCGCCCTTGCGCGCGGATGTGACGGCAGCCTTACAAAAAGCTATCGATATTAAATATCCGGAGTTAGAAGTCATCCCAAGTATGTCCTCTGGGGGAACCGATGGTATGCACTTTAGGGCAGCAGGTATACCCAGTTACGGCGTCAATGGCCATTATGGCAAGACGAGTGATAGTTTCTCCCACGGTTTGAATGAACGTATATTAGTTGAGAGCTTTTATGATAATGTCGCTCACTGGTACGTGCTTTTACAAGCCATCGCAGGCAAGCATTAGTGATTCAGCTTTTACGGGTCAACGGCTGTTTTTATAAATAATAATTTAGATTTATTAAGTTGAGGCGGTCATGCGTATACTGGAGTGCCTAGTAAAACCTATAATTATTATCATTATTACTGCTTTCGGCGTTGCCTGCTCGATAGGCCCCTTTTCGAAACAGCACATCAATAAGATAAGCAGCGCAGATCTCATTCTACTTGATGGAAAAGTTTACACCGTGGATGCTAATCGATCATGGGCAGAAGCTATTGCTGTTAGAAATGAGAGGATTTTTTATGTGGGTAGTAGTACTGGCGCAGATGAATACATAGGACCAAATACTCAGGTAGTAGATCTTGATGGCAAAATGGTGCTGCCTGGGTTTCAAGACGCACATGTTCACCCCATCGAGGCAGGCATGGCCTATCTTGGATGCAGCCTCCATGATGGTAAATCGGCAAAAGATTATGTTCGTATGGCTGCTGAATGCGCTCAGCAATTTCCAGACGCTACATTCATCGATGGTGGAGGTTGGACGATGGATCTTTTCGAAAATGGCTTGCCGGATAAAAAACTCCTTGATGCTGTCATCTCCGAGCGGCCTGTTATTTTGAAATCTGCCTCTGGGCATCAACTTTGGGTTAATTCGAAAACATTAGAAATGGCAGGCATTAATGCTGACACACCAGATCCACCAAGAGGGAGAATAGATAGGTATCAGGATTCTAAAGAGCCCAGTGGCACCCTGCAAGAGAACAGCGCAATGAATCTTGCTTTTAATACACGGCCGCCTTATTCGGCAAGTCAAATGCAAGCTGCACTGAGATTTGGACAGCATTATCTGAATCAATATGGTGTTACCACGGTGCAAGATGCGCTCCTAAAACTTGATGGTAATGAAGCATATGTTGGCGGGCCCACATACATGGCGATGGATCAAACGGGTGATTTAACCCTAAGAGTTGTTGGCGCTTTGGTTTGGGATACTGATATTGGCCTTGAGCAACTGCCGCGAATAATTGATGCTCGCAATCGCTTTAAGACTCCTAGATTTCATGCACCGTCTGTAAAAATATGGCTCGATGGCGTGCTGGAGGTTCACACGGCGGCATTGCTTGAGCCTTATGAGGATAGAGAAGATGGTCATCGAGGGGATTTATTTATTGATCCAGAATTACTTGATGTCGTTGTTACTAAACTAGATGCACTTGGATTTCAGATCCACTTTCATACCATTGGAGACGCGGCGATTCGGCATGCGTTAGATTCGGTTGAAGTGGCCAGGAAAGTTAATGGCGTGCGCGATAGTCGTCATCATATGTCGCACGTTGAGCTCTTTGATCCCGCTGATATTCCTCGTTTAAAGGAGTTAGACGTCGTAGCAAATTTCCAACCCTATTGGGCATGGGCGGATAAATTTATTACCGAACTAACAATGCCTAAGTTGGGACCAGAGCGAAGCAAATGGCTGTATCCGATTAAAAGCGTCCTCGACACAGGTGCCGTGGTTGCTTTTGGAAGTGATTGGTTCGTCACTTCTGGTAATCCTCTACTTGGTATTGAAACAGCTATTACACGCCGTGATCCCCTGACTAACACCAGTGATCCATTTCTTGAAGATGAACGGATTAGCCTAGCTGACGCAATTGAGGCATACACAATTAATAGTGCTTACGTGAACTTTACTGATAGCGAGACAGGATCAATCGAGGTGGGGAAATTAGCCGATTTGATCGTGCTAGATCAAAATTTATTTGAGATATCACCCCAAGAGATCTCAGATGCTCAAGTATTATTGACTCTGCTTGGAGGTGTTCCAGTATATGGTGATTGGATGCTCACCTCTATCCCGAAGACTGCACAATAAAAATATCTCCTTATTATTGAGTACTCTCAATATAAGAGCCGATACGATTCTTAACATAGCGGCGTAAATCTAAATTCCAATCTTCCATGGGAGATAAAATGCCAAAGTCATGGGCTCTTGATGCCATACCTTTTTGAACACGTTCACAAATAGCCCAGTCTTGTCGGTTAACAAGATGCCAAAAATCAACTGCGTCTGACGGGTCAAAGTGTGGATTTTTGACCTCTTTTTCTTCGAATAAAAAATGACAATCTATTTTAGTTTTGTCTGCAGTAATCGCTTTTAGAATAAATACTGCAATATGGTCTGCCGCCAAAGAAATGAATAGATTTGGGTATAACAGGTCACCTTTGTGTCGATTGATTTCATCTTCATTCAGCCCTGGAAATGGCTTTCTATGGGTAGTCCCAGATACTGTGAAAGTAGTGGCTCCCTCTCGATGGGGGACACCTCGTTCCCAGTCAAGATTAGCGCCACCATTTTCCCTAAATGCGGGCACAATTTGACATAATTCTGGGTGTACGGGTCCGCAGTGATAACACTCGTTATAGTTTTCACATAACACTTTCCAATTGGCATTAACTTCATACTCAATGGTCTTGCCTATTACTAAGGATTCTAATGGATAGCGTTGATAACGCTCTGCTATATCAGCTATTACGGAAGAAAAAGGCGGGGCTGTATCAGGACTAAGATTTAAAAAGACAAACCCCCCCCAAGTTTCACAGCCGACAGGGTGTAATCTTACTTTTTCCGCGTCTAATCCCACATCTTTATTAATGTGGGGTGCACCCTGTAGTTGTCCATCCAGGTCATAAGTCCAAGCATGGTATGGACAAACAAAAGCTTTACCAGCTATTAAGCCCCCTTTCAGAACAATATTTTGATCTGAAAGATCACTATCTGATGGGCATAGTTGCGCTCCTCTGTGACGGCATACGTTGTAAAAAGAGCGCAAAATACCTTCATGATTTCGGGCTAGTAGGATACTTTCCCCATAGATATCTAGTACCTTACAATCTCCCGGATTAGGGCATTGCTCCTCTCTGCCCACGCAGAGCCATTCCTGCATAAAAATATGTTCTCGTTCAAGAGCATAGATATTAGAATCTAGGTACCAGTTGCTTGGCAGAGTATTCTCAAATCCATTAAGAGTCTCTAAATAATCATCCATCAGTTCCTCCTATGATATCTCTTGGCTGGACTTTATGCGGTCGTTATGGGCATAAGCTTACCGCGACTTTTTCATTAATCGATGTGCCGCGAAAACACCAAATATCGACATGATAGCAATTACAGCAAAGTAATAGCGGTATCCTTGAACTCCGGGATAAGAGTCAAGAAGCATGCCTCCTAAAATGGGCATAAAGAAGTCCGGCGTAAACCCTATTGCTGAGATGACACCAACTGCAGTTCCCGTTACTGCTGGGGCAACGCCGGAATCATCAAGTAGAGCAAAATAGATTCCTCGAAGTGCAAAAACCACAGAGGACGCAATAGCAACATTGATTAACATTAAAAACAGGTAACCTTTGCCACCCGGCAGGATAGCAAAGGCAACAAATGAGCCGCTCATGGCTAATGTTAATGCAAAGACAGTTTTGGCGACTCCAAACCTATCTGCAATAAAACCAGCAGAGGTAGCAGCTATTGGTTTCAACCACATCTTAGATACCCCAATACTCGCTCCTAATAAAACGCTAAGTGAGTAACCAGTCGTTGCATAGGGAGTAAAGTAATAGGCGCCCCAATTGGCGCTGTACGTGGTGAGAACGATTATGGCAATTAGCCAGACAGACGGCATTTTTAAGACCATTAGGATGTCAGCCAAGCTAACTTTTCCAAGAACAGGAGCTCGATCTAAAGGACGTTGACTGTCATCCTCTAAGAATCTCCAAGTCATAATCGCTAGCGCTATATTGATCCAAGAGTATAAATTAATGACTTGTGACAAAGCGCTGGCTTGACTCCCTAGCCAAGCAAATACCGCAAGGACTGCCGATGAGATTGCAACTTCTACTATTCCTCGGCCACTCTCCAATATACCAAATGCTCGACCTTGTTCTTCTGAGCTTGCACCGGTACGAGTTGCTTTTATCATTGCCCCCCAAAATATTAGAGAAGTGCAAAGCCCCCAAAAGAAATGTAGAGCTAAATTAGTGTTGTAAGAAGGAAGGGTTGCAAAGTACAGGCCACCCAAGCCCACCCCTAAGAGTGAAAAGAAAATAAGTTTACGCGGAGAGTATCGATCGGCTAACCAACCGCCCGGAAAATAGCTGAGCATACTAGCCAGACCAAACAAACTGAATAGAATGCCCATTTGAGTATTACTGTAACCAAAAGCTTGTTGGATAGGGATGTAATAGATTTCTCTCAAGAAAGGCAGTAAATAAATAGTTCCGCCGGAAAGGCACAGCAGTACCATTGTTAGCCAG
>JABILI010000044.1 GCA_018654575.1 Porticoccaceae bacterium | reverse complement strand
CTATGTTGATATGCCGGGTGTGACTTTTATTGCTGCGGATAATACGGATCTCTTAGAAGACGATTTCAACCAATCTAAATATACCGGTGCTCGATTAAGCGCTTTGATTAGCTTGAGCGATGACTGGGACCTTTTGGTTTCACACACCACTCAAGAGCTTGACGCAGACGGCGTTTTTTATGCCGACCCTAATTTGGGTGACCTTGAAATTCAAAGCTATGTTGATGATTCTTTGGAAGATGAATTTGATAACACAAGCTGGACATTAACAGGCCGTGTAGCAGGCTTAGATGTGGTTTACACTGGTGCATTTACAGAGCGAACATCTGATCAAATCATTGGTTACTCTGACTATATGTTTGTTGGGCAGTACCTGCCTTACTATATTTGTGATCAGGATGTGACCTATACATATGGCGGTGCACCGACTGGAACCTGTTACGAGCCAAATATGTCGGCGCCTAGTCATTCTGAAACTGAAGTAACCACTCATGAGGTTCGCTTTACTACAGACCAAGACAAGCGCACTCGTCTAACCGCAGGTGCTTTCTTTAGTGAGACTGTACTCGAGGAGAGAGTAAGCTTTACTTATCCAGGCAGTATCAAGGCAGTAGGTTGGGTTGCTGCTAATGGTCCTGGTTTCTCGGGAAGTAACCTTTCTTATCAAGACGGATTCCTTTCAACTAATTCCTTTTTTGCTCCTGGTGAGATTTTCCGTAATGATATTCAGCGTACCGATGATCAAATGGGTATATTCGGTGAGTTGAGCTATGACATTAGTGATGAGCTGTCCGTGACCATAGGGGCACGTTACTATGATATCGAAGTTGACTTTGATGGCAGTGCCAATGGTTCATTCTACAACTTCTATGGTGTGGATTCAGCTGATGCGCAGGTATTTGGTACCAACATTGCTGACTTGTATGATGGTGATGGTGTTTATGGGGGCGAGTCTTGCGTTATCTTTGCGGGTGCAGATACCTGTACCGATGTATCTCAAATTCCTGATAAAGCAACTGCTGATGGAACGATCCTTAAGTTTACTGCGTCGTATAGGCCAACTGAAGACATGCTGTTATATGCAACAATGTCGGAAGGTTTCCGAGCAGGCTTCTTGAACCGTCCCGGTGGTTATGTCAATAGATCTAAAACGTATACCGTGCCTTTTGAGTTTGGTACGGATGACATGATGAACTATGAGTTCGGTTGGAAAGCCGACATGATGGACGGTCGTATGCGCTTTAATGGTAGTTTTTTCTTGGCTCAAATTGATGGGTTACAAACAACTATCTTTGATCCAAGCATCGCTAACTTGTTCTTCTCTGATAACGCTGCAGATGCTGAAGTTACAGGTCTAGAGGCTGACTTAATATGGGCGCCTGAGAGTGTTGAAGGTTTAACCATCAGCGCAGGTTTGTCGCTTCTTGATACCGAAATCACTAAAACTCTAACGTCATCTGGAGACGTTGTTGCGGGTGATTCATTGGCTTTCGCTCCTGAGCGTCAAGCGAATATTCAAGCGCGTTATGAGTGGCAGACAGACTCGGGTATGACAGCTCACATCATGCCGCATCTTGCTCACTCAGCTTCTTCTTACAGTGATATTATTCGAATCAACCGTGACCGTATATCGGGTTGGACCATGTTGGGTCTAACAGCGGGCGTGACGACTGATACTTGGGGAGCAGAGCTATATATTGACAACCTCACTGATGAGCGTGCTGAATTAGCGCGAAACTACATCAATGATAGAGAGCGTGTTTCATATGCAAGACCCCGTACTATGGGTGTGCGCATGACTTACAACTTCTAAACATTGTAAAGTAGTTAAAAAAGCTAGATCATAATGCCCCTCTTGAGGGGCATTATTTTTATAGGGCGAATTAACTTGTGGAGTATTTGATGCCAGAAGCATCTCTTGTTGAATCAGAACTAAATGACGTCAAAAAGCTTATGCAAGCTAGTAAGTTTGCGGAGGCTGAACAGCACTTGCAAGCGATGCTTGGTGAGTCTCAAAAGAATAGTGACATGCTTTATATGATGGCGGTATGTCAGCGATACGAAAAAAAGTATTCAGAGGCACTAGGAACTCTGCAGAGACTAAGGTTGTTGCTTCCTGACCATAGCAGAGCCTATCAAGAAATAGGACACGTTTATCGCGAGATGAATCAGATTGATGCCGCACTGAATTCATACAGTCAAGCAACACTTATTAACCCTGCATTAGAAGCAAGTTTTCGATCCCAGATAGACATTTTACGTGATGTTAACCGGCCTGATTTGGCAATTCGGTTAGCAGACTTAGAGAAGCAGTTAGCAGAGCTTCGTGCAACGCCTCCTGTACTGATTGCAGTGACAGACCTAATTTCCCAGGGAAAATTAGTCAAAGCGGAACAGCTATGTAAAGCGTTCATGCAAAAGAATCCTAAGCATATTGAGGGTATGCGACTGTTGGCCGATATTGCTGTTCGTTTAGGCGTCTTGGAAGACGCAGAATTTCTTCTAGAGAGTGCCGTTGCATTCTCTCCTCAAAGTACAAAAGCTCGGATGGATTTCATTAAAGTACTAAGAAAGCAGCAAAAATATCAAGAGGCATTAGCTCACGCCAAAATTTTGATTCAGCAGGATCCTCAAAACCCTCAATTTCAGTCGGTTTTTGCAGTTGAATCTATGCAGTCTGGGGATTATGAAACCGCACTTGCAACCTTCGATTCTATTTTAGAAATATTGCCCGAAGAGCCTGTGACTTTGACATCTCGTGGCAATGCGCTGAAAACTCAAGGTAAAAAAGATGAAGCAATTGAATCATATAGACGCGCGATTAAGAAATATCCAGCGCATGGCGAGGCCTATTATTCTTTGGCTAATTTGAAGTTATTTAGCTTTACTGCAAAAGAGATTGTAGCTATGGAGTCTCAAGAGCATAACCCTGGGATATCCCACATGGCGCGGATTTATCTAGATTTTGCGTTGGGCAAAGCATACGAGGATATGGGTGAGTTTGATAAAGCTTTTTCTTATTATGAGAGAGGAAACTCATTTAAAAGATCTCAGAGTCGCTATAAACCTGAAGATATAACTGCCGAATTCCATGCTCAGGCTGACGTTTTTAGTGAAGGCTTTATTGAGTCTAATATAGATTCAGGTTTCAAGGCAGCCGACCCAATTTTCATTGTTGGCCTTCCTCGCTCGGGATCAACGCTATTAGAGCAAATACTGGCTTCACATAGTCAGGTAGATGGCACTATGGAGCTGCCCAATATTCTTTCACTTGCTCAAAAACTTCGTCGTGGTGAGATATTGAGTGGGACTAGCCACTATCCATCTGTACTGAAGACTTTCGATTCAGAAACGTTTTCTAGGTTTGGTGAAACATATATTAGTGATACTCGAGTCCATCGGGGGAACGCTCCATTTTTCATCGATAAAATGCCTAATAACTTTAGACACATAGGTTTAATTAACCTGATACTCCCCAATGCTAAAATCATTGATGCTCGGCGCCATCCGATGGGCTGTTGCTTTAGCGCCTTTAAGCAATTATTTCATGAGGGGCAGGAGTTCACCTACGGCCTCGAACAGATTGGGACTTACTACAAAGATTATGTTGAGCTTATGGATCACTGGGATAAAGTATTTCCAGGTAAAGTATTGCGTGTCCAATATGAAGATGTTGTTGCTGACCTAGACACTCAGGTACGACGGATTCTAGATTATTGTGGTCTAGAGTTTGAAGAGAGTTGCATTAGTTTTTATGAGACCGATCGCTCTGTACGCACACCAAGCTCAGAACAGGTACGCCAGCCGATTTATCAGAGCGGTATTGAGCAGTGGAAGAATTTCGAGGATTATTTAGACCCATTGAAAGATTCCCTAGGGCCGGTGTTAGACCGATACCCTATTTGATTGACGATTTTAAAGAATTAGCAAGACGAGGAGATGCAAAGTGACAGACGTAACAATG
>JABILI010000065.1 GCA_018654575.1 Porticoccaceae bacterium | reverse complement strand
TCCGTTTTTTAATATTACTACACCTGACGATCTAGATCAGGCTGAGAAGTTATTGGACATTTAGGTTTCTTTTCATAACGAACAGATAATCTAGGCTTGGCTGTTAGTAGGATGTTTTTTTGAGCCTAAATGCCTTCGCAGTGCTTAGTTGTGACAAAGTAGTCCCCCGTTTAGCGTTACAGACAGAGAGATTTTGACCTTATGGCAAATAAACATTCACATTACGCACTTTTGGAGCATTACTTGTCTGATGTGTCTGGTTGTGAGTGGGCCTTGGCTACCGTGGTGAATAAAGAGGGCTCCAGTTATCGTTCGCCGGGATCTATCATGATGGTGAACTCTTTGGGCCAGTCCTTTGGTCTTGTTAGCGGTGGGTGCCTGGAAGCGGACATTGTTAGGCGAGCAAAACAGGTTTTCTATAGCGCCAACGCTACTTATGCCGAATACGATTTACGTGAAGAGGATTCTTTTGCTGCAGAGCTTGGAATCGGCTGTAAAGGCAAAATTGGGGTGCTGATCCAGAGGTTAACGGAAAAACACCGAGTGGTACTGGATGTTTTATACGCTACGCTAAAAGCGGGTGGGTCCTGTTACCTACTCCAAGAATTTGAAGCTCCCATGACATCCTCCGGTCTAAACGAGATCATCTTGTTAGATAGCCATGGTGAACAATTGGCGTCAACGGTTGATCAAGGCAAAGATCAAGACCAAGCTGAGATAATTAAGGGCGCTGAATACATAGATCAACATCAGACGTTTTATGCAGGGGACTCTAGATACTCCCTCTCAAGAATCGATGCTGCTTTCAACTTTTGGATTTTTGGAGGTGGCGCTGATGCAGAGCCTCTAGCGTCCATGGCTTCACAGTTAGGGTGGCGAGTGACAGTAGTTGATCATAGAACGGCTTACGCAAGAGCGAGTGCTTTTAAATCGGCGGAAACTATTGTCAAGACTAGGCCTGAGGAGTTGGATTGTGCCGAAGGGCGACCGCCTATAGATGGCGCAATGTTAATGACCCACAATTTAAAACTAGATGCGCAGTGGTTAGCTTTTTTACATAAGCATTCGAACCCAATTTATGTGGGCCTTTTAGGTCCTGTTGAGCGGCGAGAAAGAGTGCTGGAGTTGTGCGATGTATCAGACTTGGATTGGCTCGACAATCACGTAAATGGCCCTGTAGGTCTTGATCTGGGCGGCGAATTGCCCGAGTCCATAGCATTGTCAATTCTGGCTCAGTGCCACGCGGTTTTATTTGGCGGCAGTGGTGAAATATTAAATAAAAGAAGCTATATACGAGTAAAAAAATAGCCGATTGGTAATTGAGTGAGTAGTTTATATGCCCTTGAATGACGATGATTTTATGCGCTACAGCCGTCATCTTTTGATGGATGACATCGGCGAGGTGGGTCAGCAGCGGTTATTAGAGGCAAGAGTTCTGATTGTAGGTCTTGGCGGTCTTGGCTGTCCTGTGGCGCTCTATTTGGCCGCGGCTGGTGTTGGCCAGATAGGACTTTGTGATCCGGACCGAGTTGATAAAACCAATTTACAGCGTCAGGTCTTGTATCGAACGGATGATTGTGGAAGTCTTAAGGTGGACTGCGCTAAGCAGACGCTAGAGGCGTTGAATCCGGGGATTGTTGTTAGCGCTTTCCCTTGTAAAATTGGCAAAGAAATATTGACTGATGGATATGATTTGGTGGTCGACTGTACTGACAACCTAGAGGCTCGCCAGTTAATGAATCAAGCTTGTTACGCCCAGGAGATTCCCTTCGTCAGTGCCGCGGCAGTCGTGTGGGAGGGCCAGCTAGTGGCTTTTGACTTTAGTCGCTTTAGAAGTATTTGTTTTGACTGTATTATTGATCGTAACTCAGCGGAACCAATGATGAACTGTGCTAATTCAGGCGTTGTGGGGCCCGTGCTAGGAATTATGGGGAGTATGCAGGCGACTACGGTGATTAGGTTGCTGCTAGGCTATTTTGAGCAGCACGGAGAAATGACACGCTATGATGGCAAGCGCGGTCAATGGCTGTCAATGCACTGCAACCGTAACGTAGGCTGCCCAACCTGCGGTTCTGCATCTGACTAGGAGGTTTATTATGAGCAAAGCAACTGCGTCTACACGACGATTTCTGAAAATAGCGGTACTGACTATTTCTGACTCGCGCTGTTTTCAAACCGATAGTTCTGGCTCTTGGTTGCAAGAGGCTATCGAGAATGACGGGCATGAACTTGTTGACCGGAAAATAGTTGTCGATGATATTTATCAGATGAGGGCTATTGTCTCCAGTTGGATCGCGGAGGACGATATAGAGGTGGTGATTACCACCGGCGGGACTGGTTTTACTGGCCGTGATAGTACACCCGAAGCATTGGCGCCCATTTTTGACAAACATATCGAAGGTTTTGGCGAGCTTTTTCGTCAATTATCTTATGATGAGATAGGAACCTCCACTGTTCAGTCTAGGTGTCTTGCAGGGCTTGCGAACAGGACGGCTATATTCTGCTTGCCTGGCTCTACTGGTGCCTGCAAGACTGGCTGGAATGGCATTATCAAATCACAGCTAGATAGTACATTTGAGCCCTGTAATTTCGTTCAGCATGTTGGATCAGAGGTCAAGTAATGCAATCAGTCCAACAGGCCATTGCCAGCCTGATTGAGCGAGCCTCTGTATTGCCAATGATTGGTTCGATCGCGGTTATTCATAGTTTGGGTCGAATATTAGCGGAGGACGTGGTTGCTTGTGTTGATGTGCCTCCTGCAGATAATAGCGCAATGGATGGCTATGCCTTTTGCTGCGACGATGCGATTAACCAGAGCTACAGTCTACCAATCAGCCAGCGCATTCCGGCAGGGACTGCGCCACTCCCTTTACTAGCCAATACTGCCGCTCGCATCTTTACCGGCGGTGAGATACCAGCAGGTGCTGACACCGTAGCCATGCAGGAAAATTGCACTGAGCAAGACAATGTAGTGCAGTTGAACCCTAGTATTCTAGCTAACACCAACATAAGGCCTCGCGGGCAGGACATTGCCGCTAAATCAATGATATTAACTGCAGGCAGCCGATTAGGCGCCGCAGAGATGGGCTTACTTTCATCTCAAGGTATTAGCCAAGTTGAGGTATATACTCCGCTTAAAGTGGCTATTTTTTCAACAGGGGATGAGCTTGTTGACCCTGGCGTGGAATTGAAACCTGGCCAAATTTATAATTCAAATCATGCGACTCTGACTGGCCTTATTCAGTCACTAGGTATGGATTGCGTTGATATGGGTACCGTGGCCGACGAACTTGAAGCGACTAAGCGCGTGTTGCACGATGCTTCACTTAAGTCGGATATTGTGATTAGCGCTGGGGGTGTTTCAGTCGGTGAAGAAGATTACGTTAAAGCGGCTGTCGCAGACCTTGGCTCAATAGAATTTTGGCGGGTAGCGATTAAGCCCGGTAAACCCTTAGCTTTCGGTAGTGTTGGTAACACGCCTTTTATCGGCTTACCTGGCAATCCGGCCTCTGTATTTGTAACATTCATGGTACTTGCCAGACCCTTTCTGTTGGCTAGCCAGGGCCTGTGTGTCGAGCATAAACCTATACTAAAAGCAGTGTCCCTGTTCAGTCGAGAGGCTGAGTCACGCGAGGTTTATCTGCGAGGTCGCCTAAGCTGCACTGAAAAGGGCGAGGGCGTTGAAATATACCCTAATCAAAGTAGCGGGGTACTCTCTTCGGTGAGTTGGGGTGATGTCTTGGTTAGACAAAATAGTGGCGAACATATTCAAGTTGACGACCTTGTTGATGTGTTAGTCTATTGAGCATACTAAATTCGAGAAATAAGAGTAATACGTGACTAAATCAGCTGAGCTACCTCCGTTAAGCAACACACTGGTTGATCCATTTGGTCGTAAGGTTGATTATTTGCGGCTGTCAGTTACAGATCGGTGTAATCTGCGCTGTACCTACTGTATGGCAGAAGATATGACCTTTCTGCCTCGTCAGCAGATTCTGTCCTTAGAAGAGCTTCGCGATGTTGCCTCGGCTTTTGTTGAGCTAGGCGTTCGAAAGATCCGACTAACTGGTGGTGAGCCTTTGATTCGTCGGGATATTATTAAGTTGGTGAGTGCAATATCGGCTCTTCCTTTCCTAGATGAAGTGACGATGACCACCAATGGCATGTTGCTGCCTAAAATGGCGCAACCCCTTAAAGATGCAGGTATGAACCGACTCAATATTAGTGTCGACAGCCTTCGGCCCGATCGTTTTAAGGCATTAACTCGGCTTGGCGACCTAGATGTATGGCATAAGGGTATTCGGGCCGCTAAAACAGCTAATTTCACAAAACTCAAATTAAATGCGGTCATATTATCCGGCTTTAATGATGATGAGGTTCTTGATTTAGCCCGGTATGCTATAGATAACCAGATGGATATTACGTTTATCGAGGAGATGCCTCTAGGAGAAATATCATCTCATAAACGCGTTAATACTCAGATTACTAGCCAGGCTTTGCGCGACCAGCTTGAGACCGAGTTTGAGTTGACCGATAGCGTAGAGACTACCGGTGGGCCGTCGCGATATGTCAGAGTGGCAGGCAGTGACAGTAAGATTGGCTTCATTTCCCCTATGTCAAATAATTTTTGTGATTCTTGTAATCGCGTAAGAATGACTGCAGAAGGGCGATTATTGCTGTGCTTGGGTAATGAGCAGAGCATGGACTTACGTGCTGTGATGCGGTCTCACCCAGGGGATTCGGCACTATTACGAAGTAAGATCGTGCAAGCTCTGCAAGATAAGCCGGAGCGTCATGAATTTGATCCTAACCGGACTGATATTGTTCGGTTTATGAATATGACGGGTGGTTAAGATTTGGCGCCTATATTCGTCAGGGCTTGATTGATGGCACAGTTCATAATATCGATCCGGAGATAACTCAGAATATGTTGTCAGGAGCGATCGAGGGTAACCCTGAATTGTCTGAATGGCTCCCAGACCTAAAGACTGGAGACCTTTATTTAGGTTATTTTTATATATTTATCAATGAATTACCTTATAAATAAAGATATTACATTAGTTAATTTAACATCTTTTTCCGCGGGATTATAGCTTATGAGTAACTTTCTTTTTAGTGCGGTATCTGATGTTGTTGTCGGTACGGGTGCCTCCGATCAACTAGGGAAAATGGCTATTGAGCTGGGTATTAAGCGTGCCTTAGTGGTGACTGATTCTGGGATTATTGAATTTGGCTTGCTGGATTCAGCTACTAAGAGCCTCGATATGAATAATATCGAATACAGTATTTATTCTGATGTAGTAGCGGATCCGCCAGAGCATGTTGTGTTAGACGCTGTTGTGGCAGCGAAGGCTTTTGGTTGTGATGGCGTTATCGGTTTTGGTGGTGGTAGCCCTATGGATGTGGCTAAGCTATTAGCGGTTCTGATTGCCGGGGAGCAAACTTTATCTGACATCTATGGCGTCGATCAAATAACGGCCGGTCGATTGCCTCTCATTCAGGTGCCTACCACAGCTGGCACAGGGTCTGAAGCGACTATGGTGTCTATTATAACGACGGGTGAGACCACAAAGGCGGGTGTGGTGAGCCGCACCTTGTTAGCCGATAAGATCATTCTGGACGCGGCTTTGACGGTTGGCTTGCCTGCGCATGTTACGGCGGCAACAGGAATTGACGCGATGGTGCACGCAATTGAAGCGTATACGTCAAAGCGGCTCAAAAACTCACTGTCTGATATGCTCGCCCGAGAAGCTCTGCGGTTATTATCCGGCAGCATTGTTACTGCGGTAAAGCAGGGGGGTAATCTAGAGGCCAGAGCGGATATGTTATTAGGCGCTATGTTAGCAGGACAGGCCTTCTCTAATGCGCCTGTGGCAGCGGTGCATGCCTTAGCCTACCCGCTGGGTGGTAATTATCATATCCCTCACGGCTTATCTAATTCATTGGTGCTACCTCATGTGCTTCGCTTCAATGGGCCGATAGCGGCGGATCTTTATGCCGAGATCGCCCCTTTGATCATGCCTAATCAGATTCTACCTGACGATACTGTCGCTACGACGGAGATGCTCGCTGACCACTTTTTGTCCCTGGCGGCTGATCTAGGGTTACAAACGACATTGCGAGAGATGAATATTCCTGAAGATGATCTACCCAAGCTGGCAGAGGATTCAATGCTTCAGCAACGCTTACTTATTAATAATCCACGCGAACTTAGCCTCAAAGATGCTTTGAACATTTATCAGCAAGCCTATTAGGGCGTATGGAGAGCACAATATGAATGATGATCAACGATCAAATTATAAATACTTTTCACAGATTACTACCCGCTGGATGGATAACGACATCTATGGCCATGTTAATAACGTTATTTATTACAGCTATTTTGATTCAGTGACTAATAAGTACCTTATCGAGGAGGGAGGGCTAGATATCAAGAATGCCGATATTATTGGGTTTGTGGTCGCCTCAAATTGTCAATACAAGTCTCCAGTTTCCTATCCTGAGCCGCTTTCTGCCGGCTTGCGGGTGAATAAATTAGGTAATAGCTCTGTGGAGTATGGCATAGGCATTTTTAGGGAAGGTGCCGAACAGGCTTCGGCCATGGGCACCTTTACCCATGTTTTTGTTGATCGCACTACTGATGATTCAGTTCCTATCCCTTCGACGCTTAGGGTCGCGTTAGAAGCGCTTGTGATAAAGGAATAACAAACTTATAAAGGAGTTACCAGTTGGAATTTAATAATAAAGTAGTGGTTGTGACCGGGGGAGCCAATGGCATCGGCAAGGCGCTGTGTGAACAATTTGCAGACTTAGGCGCAAAAGTCGCTGTTGTTGACCTTGAGATTGATGCGGCGCGGCAAGTGGCTGATTCATGTGGTGGTCTAGGCTTAGGCGTAGATGTGGGTATAGAAGCTGACATTCAGGCAGCTGTACTGGCGGTTGAGGCCAAACTAGGGCCAGTCGACATATTTGTATCTAATGCCGGCGTGTCTTTTAGTGATGCTCCCGGGTGGATGGCCGCTTCAGCGTCTAATGAGGTCTGGCAAACCAGCTGGAATGTCAATGTAATGGCTCATGTGTATGCGGCTCGTGCCGTTATTCCTGACATGATACAACGTGGTGGTGGTTATCTTGTTAATGTCGCATCCGGAGCCTCTTTGCTCTGTCAGGTTGGAGATGCTGCTTATTCTACAACGAAGACAGCTGCGCTTGGCTTTGCAGAATCCCTTGCCATTACCCATGGCGATGACAATATAAAAGTGTCAGTCGTTTGTCCGCTTTATGTAGCGACGCGCATGACTGAGGGTGGGCGAGGTGTTAGCGGTAATGATCAAGTGATAACCGCGGAAGATGCTGCCAAGTCAGTATTGGAGGGCATGGAGGCGGAGACCTTCTTGATTATGCCTCATAGTGATCTAGCGACCTATGCCCAAGGCAAAGGTGCTGATTATGATCGCTGGATAAAGGGTATGAGGAGAATGCGCAAAGGCATTGTCGAGCAGAACCCTAGTTACGATTACCAACGGTAAATGGCAATGCTAAAGCAGAAAAGTATAGGTCTCTCAATCACCATATTGATCTCTGGAATATTGTTGCTAACTGGTGCGGCGAAGTTCGCCTTTGCCGGGAATTACGATGATTATGATGACGATGTAGCCAAGCTATTGCAGGAATACCAAATTCTTCCCGATGACCAGGGGTCCTATGCGCCGTCAGTTCTGTTGTTTAATGAAGGAAAAGACAGCAATACTTTGGTTGATTTCGAAACAGGGCTAATTGTGCTCACTGCGACAACGGAAACCGTATTAAAGCAGTCAATCATTGACGTCCTACTTACTCAAATTGATCCCTCGGTTATTGATGCTAAAACGGCTCAAAATTTTGGCTTAATCAACGACAAAACTAATAGGCCCTTTTTCTGGGAGCAGGTACTTGATCATACCGGTCAGGCAATAGGCTCTGAATGGCGGGCGGGTAAATTTGCAGATTACCTTCTGAAGGGGAAAACGCGCCAGAGTGGTCGTTTCAAGGTGTCTCTAGCCATGGTTGAGACCCATAAAGATATAGCGGGAGGCAAGTACGTTAAATTAGCTAAAGCGGCTAGTCGGCAGCATAAAGTCCCTGTATCGCTGGTGATGGCGATTATGGAGACGGAAAGTTCTTTTAACCCATTGGCACGTTCGCGATCCAATGCCTTAGGGTTGATGCAAATCAAAGCAGACACGGCGGGGCGCGATTACTTCTCCCTTATTAAGGGTTATAAACATACTCCGACGTCATCCTTTTTATATAGTCCTAAGAACAATATCGAGGTCGCGGCAGGCTATCTCAGTATATTAGGGAGCCGTTACCTGGTGGGTATAAAACACCCGAAAAAGAGAGAGTACGCAATTATTTCTAGTTACAACGGCGGTGCTGGTAATCTCTGGTTAAGCTTGGATAGAAAGGGAAATAAAAGGAAGTCTCTAGCTCGAATCAATAAAATGTCAGTTTCTGATTTTTATTGGTTCCTAACCAACCGTCATATTCGTAGAGAGACACGTAATTACGTCAAGAAGGTCAGTGGGAAACAAGTGAAATACGCTAATTTATGAGTGTATCCATGATCCTCTGAGTTATCTTTACATTCTGCCCAACAACAAGAATTTGACGATATGACAAAACAGACTACACCTGATGATTCACTCGAAGGTCGCCTTCAGCGCAAGGCATCCTTGGATGGCGTCTACATAACAAAATTTCGGCAAGTCTTGTTTCGCCATGGACTAACCATGGGTTTAGTGGCCCTAGTGTGCTTGTTGGCGCCTACCGCGGATGAAACTATTCAGTGGAGTACTGCTTCGTTTCTAGGTGATTATCCGCGTTATTTTCTAGTGGGCTCAATGCTAGTGATATTTTTCCTTGGTTATCTGCGCTTCAGCGGCTATTCCACTAACGGGCGCGAGCTATTTTGGCTGGCGTATTTGCTGTTTATATCGATTGTTGAGGAGTTTGCCTTTCGATTACTGTTGCCTAACTTTTTAATGATCACGGTGGGGGTGATTCCCGCAACACTCTTAAGTAATTTGGCCTTTGCCGGCGTGCACTTCTTCACTTTGCGCTGGAGGCTTATTAATTGCGTAGGAGCATTCTTAGGTGGGTTAGGCCTGAGTCGCCTACTAGGCAATACTGAAGACATTATTTTAGTCGTGGGGGTGCATTGGTTGGTGACATTTCTGAATACGCCGACTGCGCCGACAAAGCAAGCCGTCCAATAAACAATAAAGCGCAGTTATTTAATGCTTTAATTGTCGCGAAGGCGCATTAACCCTTCTTGGATAGTGCTCGCCACGAGGCGTCCATCTCGACTGTAAAAAGTGCCACGACTTAGCCCTCGACTGCGGCTAGAACGCAGGCTATCCATATGATACAAAAGCCATTCATCAGCTCTAAAGCTATCATGAAACCAAATTGCATGGTCTAGAGATGCGGGTTGGAGCTTGGGGTTCATGATGCTCACCTCATGGGGCATTAATGCCGTGCTCATTAGGCTGAAGTCAGATGCATAGGCGAGAATCGCATTATGCAGGCCGGTATCTTGTTCTGCAGGCAACTCTCCAGCTGTTTTAATCCAGACAAATTGTTCTGCTTCTCGAGCAACCGGGTTAATGTAATCAATAGGTTCAACTGATCTCATTTGAATCGGTAGCAGTCTAGGACGATGTTTTTTCGGTTTTGTCTTTGCTGTGGGGTTTAATTGCTCGCGTATTTTGTCCCAGTGTTGGCTGTCGTCCGTTAAATCTTCGGGACTAGGACACTGAGGCATCTCACATTGGTGGCTTAAACCCGGCTCTAATATTTGAAAGCTCAGGGAAGTGTTAAAGATCGCTTTGCCACGCTGTGACGCTACAACTCGGCGGGTAGTAAATGAACCCCCGTCTCGAATGTTATCCACATCATATAAAATTGGCACCGAAGGGTCGCCAGGGCGCAAAAAGTAGGCGTGCTGAGAATGAACCATGCGTTCTGAATCTACCGTGTCCTGCGCGGCGCGCATAGCCTGAGCGAAAACTTGTCCACCAAAAACTCTTTTGCCACTAGTCTCTGGCGTGATACCTCGATAGAGATTTGTATCGATCTTTTCCAGCTTTAAAATGCCAAGCAATTGCTTCAGTGCTTCACTCATTCCGCTTTTCCTTGGGAGTAGGTGGGGTTGTCGCTTATTCGGCTTCTATTTTAACAGCTAAATCACTAAAGTTCTTCCCATGAAATAACTAGTATTACAGAGGCCTAAAGCCAAGAATTTGTGGGCGGTGAGTCACCAAAATACTTGAAACTTCCAATAACACACTGTAACTTCAATTTCTCAAAAATACTCTTCGATACTGGTGCTATTTCCCATCGGAGAGCATCTTTAGATTAAACAAACCCGTAGGAGCCTAATGTGAGTGATTTACAAATTTTCAGGCAAGAGACCCGAGAGTGGTTAGAAGAAAATTGTCCCCAAAGTATGCGTTCGCCTGTAGTGGCAGGTGAAGGTGCCTGTTGGGGAGGCCGCAATTGGATCTTTGAAAGTGAAGACCAGCAGCTGTGGATGGACCGCATGGGAGCCAAAGGTTGGACTGCACCTGATTGGCCCACTGAATACGGTGGTGGTGGATTAGTAAAAGCAGAACATAAAATTCTAAAGGAAGAAATGGGCCGAATCCGAGCGCGATCGCCTCTGGATAGCTTTGGTATCTGGATGATTGGTCCCGCGCTATTGAAGTTTGGCTCAGAGGAACTCAAACAGCAGCATTTACCGCCAATTATTAAAGGCGAGATCAGATGGTGTCAAGGCTACAGTGAGCCGAATGCTGGGTCTGACTTGGCTGGGTTACAGAGTAAAGCGGTCGATATGGGCGATCACTTTATTGCTAACGGCCAAAAAGTATGGACGTCCTATGGGGATAAAGCTGACTGGATGTTCTGCTTGTTACGCACGGATCCAGACGCGAAGAAACAAACGGGTATCAGCTTGATGTTGTTCGACATGGAAACACCCGGGGTAACCCCCAAGCCGATTAAACTTATATCGGGTAGCTCTCCTTTCTGTGAGACCTTCCTTGACGATGTGCGTGTAGAGAAAGACCAAGTGGTGGGTGAGGTCAATCAGGGTTGGACGATTGCAAAATACTTGCTCACGCATGAGCGTGAAATGATTGGTGGCATGGGCCTTACTGGAGCGGGTTCTAAAACCCTCGGCATGATTGCCGCTCAGACCATAGGTACAACCCATGGTCGCTTAAATGACCTTTTTATGCGCACCGATGTTGCTAGGTGGGAGATCGATGCAGCGGCGTTTGCCTTTACCACTGAGCGTGTAACAGACCAAGCTAAAGCGGGGCAAGGCGTGGGCGCTACCTCTGCAATGCTTAAATATTATGGTACCGAGCTCAACAAGCGTCGGTTTGAGACGCTACTGAAAATCGGCGGCAGCGATGATCTTGTTTGGGAAGGTGACGTATCAAACAATGGCTGGATGGCGAGAACATTATTGCGAACTAAGGGCAATTCAATTGAAGGTGGAACCTCCGAGGTTCAACTGAACATTATTGCTAAAAACATTCTTGACTTGGGCTAATAGTCTTTAAGGATATTTAAGATGGCACTGGTATTAAACGAAGAACAACAAATGCTTAAAGAATCCGCTCAGGGTTTTCTGGCTGAGCATGCTCCAGTTTCAGAATTGCGAACACAGCGAGACGCGGGCAATAAGACGGGTTATTCAAGCACTCTATGGCCCCAGATGGTCAACATGGGTTGGGCCGCAATTTTAGTGCCTGAAGAATATGGCGGGTTAGCTTTTGGTCATGTTGGCATGGCGCAAATTGTTGAGCAAAGTGGTCGTACGTTGACCGCATCGCCTCTGTTATCAACAGCGATTCTTGGAGTTACCGCGATTAACTTGGCGGGTAGCGAAGAGCAGAAGACTGAATTATTGGGGGCGATTGCTGGAGGTGAGTTGACAATAGCGTTGGCCGTTGATGAGAAAACTCATCACGATCCGATGCAGATAGCAATGTCGGCAGAGAGAAAGGGTGAGGGTTATGTCATAAATGGTGAGAAACGTTTCGTCGTTGATGGTAGTACGGCAGACATTTTAATAGTGGCTACCCGCACGGCGGGAAGTCCTGGTGACATGAAGGGCATTAGCCTGTTTTTAGTAAACCGTAACACACTTGGGATTAACGTTGACCAGACACAAATGATCGACGGACGTAGCGCTGCAATAGTTACTTTTACTGATGTTGAAGTGGGTTTAGATGCGTTGCTGGGGGAGCAAGATAGGGGTTTTCGTGCACTTTCAGCAACGCTAGATGCTGGTAACGCTCACCTCGCTGCTGAGCTTTTGGGTATTGCGCAAGAAAGTTTTGATCGCACGCTGCAGTATATGAAAGAGCGCAAGCAATTTGGTGCATTAATTGGTTCCTTTCAAGCATTACAGCACCGGGCCGCTCACTGGTGGAGCGAAATTGAGTTATGTAAGTCAGTTGTTCTGAAATCTCTGCAAGCACTTGATGACGGAGATGTAAAGAGCCCGGCGTTAGCGAGTATAGCGAAGGCCAAACTCTGTGAAGTGGCGGAATTATCGACGAACGAGGCGATTCAGATCCACGGTGGTATCGGCATGACTGATGAGTATGAAATTGGGTTTTTCATAAAACGTGCTCGACCTGCCCAGATGCTCTATGGTGATTATAATTATCACGCCAATCGTTTTGCGCTGCTCAGCGGGTACTAAATGTAATAAATTAAAGGGTTACCATTAAAGGTGGCCCCTTTTGGGTTTAAACTACCGACAGGTTGAGCGTACTAATATCACAATCTTTAAAATATGAGGAATATATAATGGATTTAGGCATTAGCGATAAGGTTAAACCGATACTCGAAGAAGTAAAAAACTTCATCGACGTTGAAATTCTTCCACTTGAAATGGAATATCACCAAGAAGTAGGTAAAGGTGATCGCTGGATATTTACCGATCGTCAGACTGAAATTCTTGAAACACTCAAGAGCAAAGCTAAATCTAGAAATCTCTGGAACTTTTTCCTTACTCATTGGGAGGGTGGCTATGGTCTTAACACCGTCGAATATGCCTACATAGCGGAAGAGACAGGGCGTTCATTTTTAGCGCCAGAGGTATTTAACTGCGCCGCGCCGGATACGGGCAATATGGAGGTTTTGGCACGCTACTGCAGCGAAGAACAAAAAGAGAAATGGCTTACGCCGCTACTTAATGGTGAAATTCGCTCTGCTTATGCCATGACTGAGCCTGCGGTGGCGTCTTCTGATGCGACCAATATAGCTATGAGTTGTGTTGAAGATGGGGATGAGTGGGTGCTCAATGGAGAGAAAATCTGGATTTCTGGTGCTGGTGACCCGCGCTGTAAGATTCTGATTGTCATGTGTAATACTAACCCTGGTGGGCCGCGACACGCCCAACATTCACAGGTGTTGGTACCGTTTGATACTCCCGGGGTTAAAAATCTGCGTCCCATGACCGTCATGAATATCGATGATGCACCTCATGGTCACATGCATATGCGATTCACCGACGTACGTGTTCCAAAGGAAAACATGATTTTGGGTATGGGCCGTGGCTTTGAAGTTGCCCAAGGGCGTCTAGGGCCTGGCCGAATCCATCACTGCATGCGCTCAATTGGTCTTGCTGAAGCGGCACTTAAACTGCTCTGTGAGCGCGCAGTTAGCCGCGAAGCCTTCGGGCGTCCGTTAGCCAAGCTTGGCGGTAACGTAGATATTATTGCTGATGCTCGTATTAACATCGAAATGACGCGGTTATTATGCCTTAAAGCCGCATGGCTTATGGATAATATGGGCACCGATGCCGCTCAACCTTATATATCGATGATCAAAGTCGCTGCGCCTAATATGTCATTGAAAATCATTGATGAAGCGATGCAGATGCATGGTGGCATTGGTATCTCAAATGATACACCGCTAGCGCATTGGTATGGAGCTCAACGCACTCTACGTTTTGCTGATGGTCCCGATGCGGTTCACCGCATGGTAATTGGCCGTCGAGAGTTGCGTGAATACAATAAATAACGATTCAATAGATTAAGGAAACAGCATGAAAATTAGATATGACGGACAGGTAGCCATTGTTACTGGTGCTGGAAATGGGCTAGGCCGCTCGCATGCACTAGCATTAGCTGAGCGTGGCGCTAAAGTGGTGGTTAACGATCTTGGTGGGGCCGTAGATGGTTCAGGCAGTTCAAGTGACGCCGCACTACAAACGGTACGTTTAATCGAACAAGCTGGCGGCGAAGCCATCAGTAACGACGCTAATGTGGCTGATTTCGCTCAGGTTGAAGCTATGGTGGCTCAAGCTGTAGAGAAATGGGGTCGAGTCGATATCTTGGTCAATAATGCCGGAATACTGCGAGACAAAAGCTTTGTCAAAATGACCATGGCTGATTTTCAGCTAGTGGTTGATGTCCATCTGATGGGCTCGGCTAACTGTACCAAAGCTGTTTGGGAGCTAATGCGTGGGCAGGGCTACGGTCGTGTGGTTATGACTACCTCCTCTAGCGGCATGTACGGCAACTTTGGGCAGGCTAACTATGGCGCTGCCAAAATGGCTGTGGTCGGCTTGATGAATACCCTAGTGCTTGAAGGCGACAAATACGATATTAAGGTTAACTGTCTCTCACCCACAGCTGGCACGCGTATGCTTGACGGCTTGTTGACCGATGAGGCTTCAGCGATCTTAACTGTTGAATCGGTGACAACTGGGCTTTTAACCCTGTGTGATAATGATGCACCTAACCGCACCATATTGTGTGCAGGTGCTGGCGGATATGCGCGCACCCACATTTATGAAACCAACGGCATCTTCCTAGCGCCAGAAGATCAAACCCCAGAAAACGTAAGGGCTAATATGGACTCGATTGAAAACACCGATGATCAAAAAATACTGGTGGGTGGTTTTCAACAAACTGATAAGTTTGTTGCTAAAGCTAGCGCTTACTTTAAAAATAAATAGATGTTCAGGATGAGATTATGAAAGCATTAGTATGTAGCGAACTCGGATCAACCCAAGACTTAACGCTTGAGACTCGTGACGACCTTGAGCCTGCTGCCGGCGAGGTACTTATCGATGTTAAAGCTGCTGGCGTTAACTTCCCCGATATTTTAACGGTTGAGGGAAAGTATCAATTCAAGCCGCCACTGCCTTTTATTCCGGGTACTGAAGTGTCCGGTGTGGTGACTAAGTTAGGTGAAGGCGTGACCACTCGTCAGGTGGGTGATGAAGTGGTTGGTATGGTCCAGACTGGAGCCTTTGCTACTCAGGTTGTTACCTCTGAATATACTACCTTTCCCAAGGGTGACACTATGTCCTTTGATCAAGCGGCAGGGTTTGCGGTTACTTATGGAACATCCTATTACGCGCTTAAGCAAAAGGCGCAACTCAAGCCGGGTGAGACAGTGCTTGTGCTAGGTGCGGCAGGTGGTGTGGGCATAGCAACGATTCAGATAGCTAAAGCGATGGGTGCGACGGTAATTGCTGCAGCCAGTACTGAAGAAAAACTCGACTTCGCATGCGAAGCAGGAGCTGATCTGCGTATTAACTACTCAACCGAAAATCTAAAAGAAAAGGTTAAAGAACTGACCAAAGGGAAGGGCGCAGATATTATTTATGATCCTGTTGGTGGTGATTTCTCAGAGCAGGCATTTCGTGCCATCGCATGGGATGGTCGGTTCTTGGTTATTGGCTTTGCGTCAGGTCCCATTCCTAAAATGCCACTTAACTTAGCATTACTTAAAGGTGCATCTTTGGTTGGCGTTTTTTGGGGTGCATGGTCTGCGCGAGATCCTCGGTCGTCACAGCAGAACTTTAAAGAGCTTGTAGAGATGATTGACGGCGGCAAGTTCACGCCGTTAGTGACTGAAGTTTACTCTCTTGATGACCATAGCTCTGCTTTTGGTTCCATTGGTGAGCGTCGAGCCAAAGGCAAAGTCATACTGTCTATGGGCTAGTTAGAACCTCAGTAACTAGTTCCAAAAAAGCCTGCGAAAGTGGGTTTTTGTGGTCGGGAAGGTCACATAAACACTAAATTTACGCTAATTATAGAGATTTACTCTAATTATGGGATCTAGTCACTGAATAATTAGATATTGACTGCTAGTATAAAAATGACGCTACAAAAAATGTGAGGAAGGTTTATGATTTATGTAACAACGGAAACAATCCCTGGTCGGAATATTATTAGGAGTTTAGGCGTTGTCACAGGCAACGTGGTCCAAGCTAAACACATTGGCCGGGACATTATGGCCGGTCTAAAAAGTATTGTCGGTGGTGAAATACGGGGTTATACCGAAATGCTCAATGAGGCTAGAGATGTTGCTGTTGGGCGTTTGGTCAATAGCGCGAAAGAAAAAGGCGCAGATGCCGTGATAGGCATACGCTTTACGACTAGCGCCATCATGGACGGGTCTTCTGAGATTATGGTTTTTGGCACAGCGGTTAAACTTGGTTAACTTGAATTGCCGTCATTTAACTGAATAAATTATCTAAGCCTATGATTAATAGTCCAAGCCCAGTAGTCCAAATTGTGCAAGCTAGAATATCAGCCACTGTAAACTTAATACGGCTGGCACTGCTGACGCCCACCATCATTGGCACTAAGCTTCGCACCGCGGTAATAAGACGCCCGCCTGCGACAGATAAAGTTCCGTACTTTGCAATAAAGGCTTCACCTTTTTGAATTTTATCGATTCTTTTCATAGCAAATGGAGTGTGGTGAAACTTGGGCCCAAACCAGCGACCCAGATAAAAACCAAGGTGATCAGAGGTAAAGGCTCCGATGAAAGCGAGAGGGAGTATTTGGGCTAGTGTGGCAATCTGTTCCGCATACAGTACCGTGCTAACGGTTAACAATATTACACCAGAAACAAGCAGTCCGACGCCAGGACATGCTTCAAGAAAGGCGAGTATAGGCACCATTATCCACGCATGGGTTTTGTTGTTATTTAGCCAGTCTAAAATTAGATCGTCAATGAGTGTTGTCCCGCGGGTATATTTGCAAGCCGGTAATAGTAGCAGAAACTTACATCTCTATGAGGCGTAATTCTTAGGTTTGAGTCCGCTCTTTTTATCAAAAAATTGTTTTAATTCTTTAAGATCGGCCTGGGCGTCGGGGGATGGTTTCATAAGTCCCTCAATACCGACGATGCGAACTACACTGTCGACATAGACTACCAGGATGGGGACCTCAGCGGCAGTGGCAACATAATGAAAACCGAGCTTCCACTTTGGATTAGCACTGCGAGTTCCCTCAGGAGTAATTATTAGCACAAACTCGTCGCGGTCGTTGTAAAGGTCGGCTATATAATCTACAAGTGATGAGGCCTGCGATCGATTGACAGGAATCGCGCCGCAGTAACGTAAAAACCACCCAAGAGGTCCAATAAAAAGAGTGCTTTTAATCAAAACACTTGGTTGAAGCCGAAGGACTGACACCGCTAAAACAAATAGAAAGAAGTCCCAATTAGAGGTATGTGGCGCGACAATCAGCACATATTTTTTGTGGTCTTCGGGCAAGGTTCCTGTTACGCGCCAGCGAATTAGTCTTAATATGATCTTGGACACAACACGCAGTAATGGCGTAAGTAGTGGGGTGGAAAAAAGTGTGTAGCGCATAGTTATGCCTCTATTAGACGAGATAATAGTACGAATGCGAGTTAACAAGTGGATTTGTCGGCATCATACACAATTGACCCAAGTGACAAAACTGCAAGTTTTGTGGCTAGTGACTTACTTTAACGAGATGTTTAATGTAACACCATGAATAACCCACATAACTTATCTGCGATCAGCGCTGGCTATTATACTGGGCGCCTGATATTTTAATCTGCGCGAACTCGGGATTTTAAGAGCCTAATAAAGGACTATATAGTGAACGACGCACTAAAGACAGATTATCTAATTATTGGCAGTGGCCTAGTAGGGATGGCCTTTGCAGATACGCTTTTTACAGAGACTGATGCCAATATCATTATTGTCGATCGCTATGCCAAGCCTGGTGGGCACTGGAACATGGCATACCCTTTTGTCACCTTGCATCAACCGTCGGCTTTTTTTGGCGTGAGTTCGAAGGAGCTTAGCCGAGGCGAGGTGGATCATATAGGTCTAAATAAAGGCATGGGTGATCTCGCGACCGGTGCTGAGATATGTGCTTACTTTGATGATGTTATGCGTCAGCGATTTTTGGCCAGTGGTAGAGTCCAGTATTTCCCTATGTGTGAATATGAAGGCGGTGGCCAGTTTACGTCTAAGTTGACGGGTAAAAAGCATACAGTGAGCTATCAGAAATTAGTGGATGCGACTTTCTTGACTATTGCGGTTCCCTCTACGCATACGCCTAACTTCACAATAGCACCAGAAGCTCAATTTATGCCCCTGAATGACCTGCCAAGTATTTCTGAAAAGCCAACTGGCTACGTTGTTATAGGCGGGGGTAAAACAGGCATAGACGCCTGCCTATGGCTGCTTGAGGGCGGCGTTGACCCAGATGATATTACATGGATACGATCTCGTGATGCGTGGCTACTTGATCGTGCCAATACCCAAACAGCAGAGGTATTCTTCGAGAAGTCTGTGGGCTCCTTAGCCGCGCAGTATGAGGCGATTGGTGGTGCTAGCTCTATTGAAGATATGTTTGATCGTCTTGAAGAGGGTGGTTATCTGCTCCGTTTAGATGAGAATGTTCGGCCAACTATGTTTCATGCAGCAACCATAAGTAAGGCTGAAATCACGCAGTTGCAGCGAATTAAGGACATTGTGCGCATGGGGCAGGTCACTGCGATTGAATCAGATCGGATTATATTATCTAAGGGAGAAATTTCAACCACTACAACGCACATTCATGTTGATTGCTCTGCGAGTTTGGAACGGTCTTTTGGCCATAAAGAGCCTAGCCCAATATTTGATGGAAACTGTATTACGCCGCAGATGATACGTGCCTATCAGCCAGCTTTTAGCGCATCAATGGCAGCTTACGTTGAGATTAATTACGATACTGAAGCTGAGAAGAACCGCCTTTGCTCTTTGGTGCCGCTGCCAAACAATGATGTGGATTTTATACCTATGACCTTGGCTATGATGATGAATCAATTCAATTGGTTTCAGGATAAGCCCCTGCGCCATTGGATCCGAGAAAATCGGCTTGATGGTTTTACTAAGCTTATCAGTGGTATTGATGAAAATGATCAAGGAAAAATGAAAATTATGCAACGTATTCAAAACAACGCAATGCCAGCCATCGCTAAACTACAGCAGTTTAATGTTGAACTGGTCCAAGGAGCTTAAGCATGAGTGAATTTCAAACATTTAAAAAAGATTTGACTAAAACCAGGTTGGTTGAGACAGATGAGGACGCTGTGCGAAATGGTTTAGGCAATGGACAGATTCTAGTGCGTGTTGAGCGCTTTGCCTTTACCGCTAATAATGTCACCTATGGTGCGGCGGGAGATACCATTGGCTATTGGAAGTTCTTTCCAGCGGCGAACAATGAAAGTGGTGACTGGGGTTGTCTGCCTGTCTGGGGTTTCGCTGAGGTTATTGAGTCAAATGTAGATGGGTTAGAGATCGGCGAGCGTCTTTATGGTTATTACCCTCCATCAGATTTCTTAGTGATGTCGCCGACAAAGATTTCCCCGCAGCGTTTTGTTGATGGTGCATTACATCGCGCCGAGCTTCCTGCGGTGTACAATAATTATCAACGAATATCTGGCGAAACGGACTACGATAGCGCGATGGATAACCTTCGTTCGTTGCTGTTCCCATTGCATGTCACTTCATTTTGTTTGTGCGATGCACTTCAGGAAGCGGAATATCATGGGGCTTCTCAGATCATCATCGTAAGTGCATCTAGTAAAACTGCTATTGGTCTAGCTCAAGGGTTGGCCAAAGAAGAGGGCGCACCTAAGATCGTTGGCTTGACCTCGCGCAGTAATGTCGATTTTGTTGATAGCCTTGGCTGTTATGATCAAATTATCTGTTATGACGAACTCAGTGAGTTAGATGCCAGTATGGCGAGTGTTATGGTTGATATGGCGGGTAACCGCGCTGTTTTAGGCGCCGTGCATGGTGCCTTAGGCGATAACATGCTCAATTGTATCAGTGTCGGTATGACTCACTGGGGAACCTTGTCTGACAATGATCCCCAGTCAGTGCAAATGATTAGAGAGAGGACGTCTTTTTTCTTTGCTCCGGCACATATCCAGAAACGCATGGCGGACTGGGGTATAGAGGGCTATAACGCACGTGCGAATGCCTTTATGTCTGCACGAATACAAGAAAGTCTGTCGTGGATGCAGGTAGAGGAAATATTCGGAATGGAAGCCTTTAGCGGTATCTATGATCAGATGGTTGTTGGAAATATAAATCCTAACGAAGGCATTGTTGTGGTTGCCTGATCGATAGTAGATAGGCTGTCCAACGGGTCCTCTAAGGGCTTGTGAATTGGTTATTTCCGCAAGACGGACTACCAACTGCGTCTTAAACAGGGCAAAATGACTGTCTTATAGAATGAATAGGATGGCTGTAATGATGCGTTTGATTATCGGTATGTCTGGGTCAAGTGGTGTGATCTATGGGATAAGAATACTTGAGATGCTAGCGAGCAATTCTGAGATTGAGACCCATTTGGTTATGAGTCAAGCCGCACGAATGAATGTTGGTATCGAAACTGACTGGAAGGCGGAAGATGTTGAGGCGCTGGCGGACGTTGTCCATAACAATAAAAATATAGGTGCAAGTATTGCCAGCGGCTCCTTTAAGACCGCAGGTATGGTAGTAGTGCCGTGCTCCATGAAAACGCTGTCAGGTATCGCTAGCTCTTATGCTGACAATCTACTTATTCGTGCTGCCGATGTTGTGTTAAAGGAGCGTCGCAAGTTAGTGATTGTCCCCAGAGAATCTCCTCTGCACACAGGCCATTGCGAGTTGATGCTAAAAGCGAGTCAAATCGGGGCTATTATTTGCCCGCCATCACCGGCATTTTATTCAAAGCCCGAAAGCGTAGATGATATTATTAATCATTCAGCCGCTCGAATATTGGACTTATTTGATATCGAGTCAGAAAGCCTAAAACGCTGGCAGGGTAATGTCTAAAGATTTTAGCAAGCTACATAAATTTTTGCAGGATGAAACGGTCCTCACTATTTCAACGAGTGATTCTAATAGTCCTTGGAGCGCGCCAGTACTCTACGTGGCAGATACCTCCTTGAGCCCATTCGTCTTATATTTTCTGTCATCCTCTAATAGTCGCCACATTAAGGGTTTACCTCATGACGGCGTTGTTGCTGCTTCGATTTACTCGGATTACCGTGGCAATTGGCAGTCAATTTGTGGGGCGCAGATGAGTGTATCTATTAGAATTTTGCCTGACGGACAGGAGTCTGTCGCCCAAGACCTTTATTTTTCTCGATTTCCAGAGATTAAAAGCTTAATCGATAGTCCTCAAAGCGATCAAGAAAGGCTTATCGGTGCTGCTTTTGGCAAGAGCTCCTTTTATCGGGTCGAACCTTTATTTGCTCGATTCACCAATAATGGCGATAGCTTCGCTGGCCGCACAGAGTGGCATTTTGCCTAACTTTACTCAGTTAAATTAAACAGCTGCGTATTTCCTCCCCGTGCAACCAAGTTTTCGGTGCGTGTTCGCTCGCTTAAAAACCATAATAGCCACTGATAGTGGTACCCCTGACTACTTTTAGGCCATTCAATTAAAGGGATAATGCTGCCGTTACGTGTGGCCATAGCCTGTCGCAGTGATTGACTGTCAGTCTGCGCAGTATTGGCTATTACTCCAGAAATATCAGGGTGCCGAATAAGGTCTACTGATTCATCAAGGCTAGTTAAGGTGACTAGATGTTTTGGCAGGCCCTTTTTAACGCAGGCATTTATAATGCTGGTCAGCTTTATTGCTAGACTTTCATGAGCGGCAATAATGACGGGGCAACCACAGAGTAATGCACATCCGATTTGTTGAAGAGCATTTTTAAATGGATCACGGTGCCTTATCAGCAGGAGCATTATCCCACGGCCATGAACCGATAGTTGGTTGGCTTCGCCAGTTGGGCCAGGCAATTCGATAGGTGTGTCGATCTTTTGGAGCACAAGGGCCTCAATCTCGGTAGCAAGTAAAATAGATTTATGGGGTCTCGATAAAATATTGATTCGTTCCTCTATTGAGGTGCTTTGCCACTGCTGAATCGTCTTTGATGCGCGAGAAACCTGATCTGTAATATCTTTGTCTTTGGCTTTTTCGGTCAGATTAAAGATGACACTTCCATTATTTAGCATTAATTCTTTCTCATGCACTACGGAAGAGAAGCGCAAAAGATAGTTGGGCCCACCGGCTTTGGGGCCGGTACCTGAAAGCCCACGCCCACCAAATGGATTGACACCAACGACGGCCCCGACCATGTTACGGTTGATATAAACATTACCCGCGATGGTGTTTCTAAACACGGTGTCCGCAAAAGCTTCAATACGACTGTGAACTCCTAAAGTAAGTCCATAGCCGGTATCATTAATCTGTTTTATGACGTCCTCAAGTTTATCTGCAGCATAGCGAATGACATGCAGTACTGGCCCGAATACTTCTTCACTAAGCTGATTTAGTGAATCTATTTCAAAGACATGAGGTGCGACAAAACTACCATTAGTGCAAGCTTCGCTTAGCTCAACCTTGGCGATTAAGCTAGCCTCGCGTGTCATGCGATCAATATGAGCGTCAAGGGTTTGCTTTGCGCCCATGTCGATCACCGGGCCTAAGTCAGTGTCTAGCTGTTTTGGGTTGCCGGCTTTTATTGAGGCCATGGCGCCAGATAGCATCTCCAACACGTGGTCGGCAATATCCTGCTGTACGAACAGAACGCGAAGAGCAGAGCAACGTTGTCCTGCGCTTAAAAATGCAGAACTGATAACATCATCAACTACCTGTTCAGGCAGAGCAGTTGAATCGACTATCATGCAGTTTTGACCGCCCGTTTCGGCGATCAAGGGTATGGGCCTCCCTGAGCGGCTAGCTAACTGACGGTTAATAGTTAAGGCTGTCGCGGTTGATCCTGTGAATGCAATACCTGCGATACGTGGGTCTTTAATCAGTAGCTTGCCTATTTTGGAGCCACCACCTAAAAGTAACTGTAATGCCTGTCGAGGTACGCCAGCGCTGTGAAACAGCTTGATAGCATAGGATGCTACAGCAGGTGTTTGCATGGCGGGTTTGGCGATTACAGCGTTGCCTGCGACTAAGCCTGCGGCAATTTGGCCCACAAAAATGGCCAGCGGGAAATTCCATGGGCTGATGCATAAGAACACGCCTTGGCCTTGCAGTTTTAATGATGAATCGAGGTCCAACTGACGGGCTTGGATTGCATAGTACCGGCAAAAATCAATCGCTTCTCGAACTTCGGATAAACCATTATTAAGAGTTCGTCCGGCTTCGTTTGCGATGATAGTGATCAGGTCTGCACAGTCGCGCTCCATGTAATTGGCAACTTTGTCTAAGATGTTTGCACGATAAAGAGGCCCCTTGCTATTCCAGTCAGGCTGTGCAGAGTAGGCAGATTCTAGTGCGTGCAAAATATCGTCTTGGCTGGCTGCACTGAAATGGCCAATAACGTGTAAATGATCCGCAGGGTTGAAATACTCTTTGAGCTCATGACCGATACATTTGCCATTAACAATGGATTGTGCAGCTAGTAAATCCTTTGAGAAGTGCTCTACATGATTTAGCAATATCTGAGTCTCATGTACAGAATCTAAGTCTATACCTCGCGCGTTTTTACGCATTTCGCCGACGGCTTCGAAAATCTTTCCGGGGATTGGTATCTCTTTATGTTGGTATGGAAATGTACTTGTCACTTCTGTTCGGGTGTCGTTGAGCAGCTCTTCAACGGGTGTTTGCTTATCCAGAAATCGATTAACGAAAGAGCTGTTAGCACCATTCTCAAGCAGTCGACGAACAAGGTAAGGCAGCAAGTCTTTATGGGTTCCAATAGGGGCATAGACTCTAACCTGAAATGGTCTGTCAGGATGCTGTTTTTGTAGTTGGGGGTACAGACTATGAGCCATGCCGTGTAATCTTTGAAATTCAAACTCACGATCACCTACTAATGCCAATATCATGGACGCTGTGTAGGCATTATGCGTGGCAAATTGAGGGAATATTAATTGTGGTGCATTTAGTAATAGTTCAGCGCAGTGCTGATAGCACAGGTCGGTGTTGGATTTTCGTGTGAATACAGGATAGCTTTCAAGCCCTAGCTCTTGGGCGTGTTTAATTTCCGCATCCCAATAGGCGCCTTTAACCAAACGAACCATTAATCGTCGTTTGCTTTGCTTGGCAACGGCAATGAGCCATTGTGTAGTGTATGGCGCTCGTTTTTGGTAGGCTTGTAGTACAAAGCCAAGGCCTTGCCAGCCTGCTAAGTCGGGGTCATTGGCTAGAGCCTCAAAGATATCCAAAGAAATGTCTAAACGATATGATTCTTCTGCATCAATAGAAAGGCCAATATTGTGGTCTTTGGCTTGTTGGCAGAGTTGTTTGATGCGCGGTAACAGTTCATTCATCACCAATGAGTGTTGAGCGAAATAGTATCGTGGATGAAGGGCAGAAAGCTTTACTGAGATGCCGTTTGCCTGATAAATGTCTGATTGATCGCCCTTGCAATTTTGACGTGCGGCACCGATCTCATCAATGGCTTGTCTATAGGCCCGCAAGTAGTTGCGAGCGTCATCATTAGTGCGAGCACCTTCACCAAGCATATCGAATGAGAATAGAGAGTCACTGTTGTTTTTTTTCTGCCCTTTTCTAATACCTTCAACGATAGTACGACCCAGGACATATTGCCCTCCCATAATACGCATTGCTTGCATCACGGCCGCACGAATAGCGGGTTCGCCCATGGTTGCTGTGAGCCGCTTTATCCAGCTATCTGGGTGTTGAGTAATATCGGTATCTAAGCTGACTAAGTGCCCCGTCAACATGAGCCCCCACGTAGATGCGTTGACGAATAAAGAGTCTGACTGACCCCGATGATCGCTCCACTTTCCTGATCGAATTTTTTCGGCGATTAGGCGGTCTGCCGTAAGCCCATCAGGGACGCGTAATAGGGCCTCGGCTAAACACATTAACGCAACGCCTTCGCCGTTAGATAGACCAAATTGGAGTAGAAACGCATCGAGGGTTCCGCCACTAGCTTTACTCGCCCTGCAGTCGGTAACGAGTTGCCGGGCAGATTTAAGAATGCCGTCTCTGGCCGTTTGCGATAGAGGGTTGCGATGAATAAGTTGACTCATCATTTGGTGTTCATCGATATGGGCGGTTTTCTGTATGTGTTGTCGCAATTGAATTTGGTTCACTGAGTGCCCTAACCAAGGTTAAATTTATTATTCTGCATTTTGATGTAAATGATTTAGAATATGGCTCCAAAAATGTTATTTTTGCCATATTTAATATCGCTAAATTCATTTTTATAGATTATTGTGCTTTAGAGGTTTGGTTAAAAAGACATCATTTAGCGACGGTAATAGTCATGAAGCTTATGCGGCATTAAACAAAGAGGTGGCAATGAAAAATATAACGGGACTTGACCTGATAGATAAACGAATTCTAACGGTACTGCAAGGTAACGGGCGAATTTCTAATGTAGAACTTTCACGTCAAGTCAATTTGACACCAACGCCCTGTCTGGAGAGAGTAAAAAGATTGGAGAAAGAAGGGTTTATAACCGATTATGTGGCTCTAATTGATCCGGTGAAGGTTAATTCTAGTCTCTGTGCTTATATCGAGATTCAGTTGGTAAGTTCAACCACTGATGCTTTTAAGCGTTTCAATCAACAGATGATTGATCTTCCAGAGGTGCAAGAGTGCCAGATGGTGGCCGGAGGCTTTGATTATTTGATTAAGATACGAGTGGCTGATATGCAACATTATCAACGGTTTTTAGGCGAGAAACTTGCCTCAATCAGCGATATAAGCCAGACCCATACCTACGTTGTTATTCAAGATGTTAAGTCCGAAACTGCTATCCAGATTAACCGCTAGTTACTATATATCCGCGGCACCCGAGAAGGTATGCGTGCCAACAGTTCATAACCGATCGTGTTGCAGTGTTCAGCAATCTCATTAACCGGAAGTTCAGGCCCCCAAAGAATGACTTTGTCTCCGATAGATACAAGATCTAGGTCGGTGACATCGACGGTAATCATATCCATCGAAACTCGTCCCACCAGAGGGCAACGCACTCCATTAACCAGTACGGGTGTTCCATTGGGCGCCTGACGTGGATAACCATCACCGTAACCAACGGTAATCGTGGCGATGATTGAGTTTCGATCTGCCGTCCAGTTAGCGGTGTAGCCGACTGATTCGCCAGAAGCAATACGACGAATAGAAATCACAGCTGACTGCAAAGACATAACGGGTTGAAGTTTGTTGGCGTTCTCTTGCCCCTCTGAAAAAGGTGAGTTTCCATAGAGCATATAGCCAGGTCTTTGCCAGTCACGATGAGTTTTCGGCCAAGCTAGAATTGCTGCAGAGTTACCCAGAGATTTAGCAATAACATCGTTAGTCGCATCGGCCATGGATGCGGTACATTGATCAAAAATCACTACTTGCCTTTCTGTTGCGCTGCTACCCAAATCATCTGCACAAGCGAAGTGAGAGGCCGCCACAATAGGTTTAGCGACATTGTCGGTATTACTAAGCGCAAGATAGGCTTGGGTGGCCTCATGAGGCTCAAATCCGAGTCTATGCATGCCCGTGTCAATGCCGAGCCACACACTCACTGGGCGAGAGATAGACGCATTTAGGATGGCATCCTTTTGCGCTGAGTTCTCAACCATCAGTATGAAGTTATTATCAGCGGCGACCCCTACTTCATCACAAGAGAACGTACCTTCAAGTAACAAGATAGGCTGCTTAATGCCTGCCTCTCGGAGTACCAAAGCTTCATCAATTGACGCAACACCAAATGCTGGAGCAGATTCTGACAACGCACGGCTTACCTCTATCATGCCATGCCCGTACGCGTTAGCCTTGACCATAGGAATAGTGCTTGCGCCTGGTGTTAAAGATTGTGCTAAGGCAAAATTAGCCCTTAGAGCTTTTAGGTCAATAACAGCGAGAGTAGGTCTTGACATGATAGTGTGTACCGCTAGTAATTAAACTTATGGGCGGAAAAAAGCCGTTGAGCAGCCAGCCAAATATCGCCGACCTTGCCGTCACCAACGGGGCTTCCATCCACTTCAATAACCGCACCGATCTCTTTAGTGGAGCTGCTAATCCAGACTTCATCGGCGTTAAGCACCTCTTGCTTGCTAACGATTCGCTCTTCAACTGGGATTGAGCCATCTTTACGCAGGATATCGAGTAGCATGTGGCGCGTAATGCCGGGTAAAAGCTGATTATCCAGAGGAGGTGTAATAAGTGTCCCATTTTTAACGATAAAGGCATTGCATGAGCTAGCCTCAGTGAGCTCATTGTTCGCGTTAAACAATAAGGTTTCATCATGGCCTTGATCGTATCCTTGCTGAAAGTGCAGAACATTGCCTAGTAATGCAGTCGATTTGATATGGCAACGCTGCCATCGGAGGTCTTCAGCAATTGATACCTTGTAGCCTTTAGCAACCGCTTTGTCTGCCACGGGAGGCTCGGGAATTTCAAAGGTGAACCCAAAGACGGTTGGCTCAACCTCTGCGGGGAAAGCATGGTATCGCTTAGTATCAGCTCCTCGACTAACCTGTAAGTAAATGCCTAAGTTACTGTTACCGTTTTTATCAGCAAGGTCTTCACAAAGCATTTTCCATTGCTGATCGGACCAGTCCATGTTCAAGCCAATGCCTTTGAACCCATCGTTCATACGATCAATATGAGGGCCAAAGCCTAACAAGCGGCCTTGATAGGAGGGGATAACTTCATAAATGCTATCACCGAAAAGAAAACCACGGTCTAGTGGCGAAATCTTTGCCTCTGACATGGGCATATATGAACCATTTAAAAAAACAATACTCATGGGCGACCTTACTTTTATATGCACTAAAAGAGCGCTGGGTTAATCGGCGGCTTTACTTATTGCCGACCAAAAATAGTACCAGTTAGTGCAGTTTTAGACAAAGACAATTGATTTTTAAATTACGCTAATCAGGTTAGATTGCAGGAAAATTTCTCATACAAGTAGCATTTCAAGTGAAAATATCTGGCAGGCAGTTAAAACCCTGCTATCTTTCTTAGTTCGGTTACCAGCCGTTGACTTACATCTGAATCGACACCGTCCTCTGTTAAGGTATTTTCACCGGTCACACCATCGACGCTGCCACCGTCTGAAAGCATCTGCAGCACTGACTTGTTATTCCAGTCAGAGAGTATGTCTTGACCGCTGATTGTAGATAGTAGCGCGGCTAAGCCATGGGCTGCCCAGTTGGAGATGTCTGCAAGAAGCAGCTCGTCACATTCAGTTGTTGCAGCGTGAATATCAAGTTGTTCTAAGGCTTCCGTAATGTTTCCCATGCCGATTTCGTTACCTCCATCACCTATGGCGATAGTGGGGCAGGTGGCTAGTGACAAAAAGCTATCATAATCGGCACAGTACTCTGAAATATCTATACCACGCATATTGTAGTATCGACCATCATTAGATTGCCCTGGGCGTTCGATTGAAATAACTAGGGCAGGTTGGTACTGATCGAGAGCTTTCTGGGCTTGATTTTGACCGTCTTCATTTATTTTTATCTCTAGAGTCTGAAAGTCTGTGTTTAACAAAGTACATAATGGAGCCTCACAGACTAAGACTGGAGAGCCACCAATAGCCTTTATCGCCTTATACAGTGCGATTGCACCAAGTGGACCATCGGTTTCAAAGCTACCATTTACAGGGAAACCCGTGCCGATTAGTATCTTACCTTGGGCATTATGGATCAGTTGAGCAGCTCTTAAGTATGATCCGTCTTGGATGGCTGATGACACTGTCTTCATGCCCCTAGGGTTACTAGCGACTAACAGATCTTCTATTGCTTTGGACAGAGCATCTAGGTTTACAGTAGCCTTACCTTGTTGAAAATTAATCGCAGCAAGATGTTTTAGATTATGTGCCTGCTCGATACTCACCTCTTCGAAGCAAACAACGGCTTCTGGACCAAGTTGCGCTAATTTGTCGAGGTCCAAAGACAGTACAGAGCCTATTTTAGGGTATCCACCAATGGTTTGGCGGTCATTGAGTAGGATTATCGGTTGGCCATCAGGCGGCACTTGAATGGCGCCCTGGCAAATACCTTCAGACAGAATGCCATCAATAGAGGGCTTAATATCGGGCCCTAATAGTCTAAAGCCCATTCTATCGTTACGTTCTGAAATGCGGTATTTCCCGTGAAAAAACTGTTTTGTCTGCTGCTCTGTAAAGTAATCTTGCTGGTACCCCAAGATTACTCTCAAGCAAGTCGATTCGGGCGTTATTGTTAGGTGCTTGGGTTGTTGTTCCCTCGCCACAAAGTATGGAACGTATAATGGAGTTTCAGAACAGGATATTAGGTCACCACTAGCAAGGGGCGTACCGTCACCCGCTAAGCCACCCACAGCCTCTCTGGTAACCGTGGAGCAACTGCCAAATGTTGGCTCTATCTCAAAGCCACCGATGACGGCTAGGTAGCAACGTATACCCACCTTGGCGTAGCCCAGCTCGATGCGATCTCCGGTCTTGATTCGATGAACCGTCCAACAATTTACTTGGATTTTGTTGATGCTAAGATCAATCATGGCGCCAGTGACCGCGAAAGAGGTATCTATCATTGATTCTAGTACAAGGCCGCCTATGGCCACCTCAATAGTGGGCGTGTTGATAGGGTTTGAACATAGCTTGTTGGCCCAGCGAAAAGAATGACGATCTAAGGGGCCTCCTACTGTAAGACCTATGTGATGTTTACCGAAACGACCCTCATCCTGAATCAAGCTATGGACGCCTGGCTGTATGACTCTTAGTCCAGTCACTTAAGCTCTCCCAGAATATCCAGCTTGCCACCAAGATCAATGAAATCTTGTTTGCTAATGGCCTTAAAACTAACCCTATCGCCCGTCGATACAGGCATGATCGGGTCCGCTTTTGCGTCGAACATGGGTGTAGGGCAAAGGCCAATTAGGTTCCACCCGCCGGGTGATTCAGCAGGATAAACCGCCGTTTGACGATCGGCAATTGCCACTGCTCCACGAGGCACTTTAAGCCTCGGGGTAGCCAGCCTAGATGCCGCTATGCGTTCGTCAACCTCTCCTAGATACGCAAATCCTGGAGCAAAACCAATAGCATAAACCCGATATTCCGTAGATTGATGGATGTCTATTACTTGATCAGTTGTTAAGCCTGCGTTTTCTGCTAAGGCAGCTAAGTCTGGCCCCGTTTCTAGGCTGTAATAGACAGGGAGAGTAATGAGGTTCTCAGTATGATTAGTGGGCGTCGCAGTAGATTGGTTGAATGTCTCAGTTGCAGCGGCACGAATGACTTTAGATACAGCAAAGTGATCGGTAAGTAGGTCATCGTAGATGACTAAAATGGAGGCATAAGAGGCTACTAGATCAATGAGTTTAGGGCCCAGCGCAAGACGAATGCCCAAGGAACAAGCTTGTATCTGAGCTGCCACTGCGGCGTCACCATGATCAGAAAAATACACTATAAGCGCATTTTCTCCGGCGACCGATATCTTGATTGATTGATTTGTCATTGTTGACCTATCATCGCAGCAACTGGCGAACTTCTTCTATGGCTGCCACGCCATCTACATTGTCCCCATGAACACAGACTGAATCTGCTTGAATGGATAGCCTATGGCCGCTAATGGTGGTGATGGTGCCACTTTCGTTCAGTTGAGCGACCTGTTCTAACATCATTTCGCGGCTATGCACGGCGCCAGGCAGCTTTCTACTCAATAACGACCCATTATCGGCATAGCAACGATCAGCAAAAGCTTCAAAGATAACCTCTAAATCGAAAGCTTTAGCTTCTCTTCGGTGAGTCTCCGCATCTGGGGTCGCTTGCAACATAAATGCTAAGGGCTGGGGAGATGAGCTGACAGCTTGCATGACAGCACTACGAATATGGCCGTTCGCCATCATATCGTTATAAAGCGCGCCATGAGGTTTCACATAGGAAACTGAAATACCTACCTCGATTGCAATCTGGGTTAACTCTGCAATCTGCGACTGCACTATTGCGATCAGTGCGTCGCTAGGCAGTGGCATTGAACGACGTCCAAAACCTTCTCTATCTGGATAGCTAGGGTGGGCGCCAACTCGAACGCCATTCTCTTTGGCTAGAAGCAGTGTCGCTCTCATCATTTCTGCATCACCCGCATGGAGACCGCAAGCAATATTGGCTTGATCGATATGAGGCATAACCAGAGCGTCGACATCCATGACATCAGGATGGGTGCTTTCACCTAGATCACAATTTAACATTAGAGACATAAGAGTATCCTAACTAAAGTCTGGGCCCGTTCAATTAGCGCTGATCAAAAGAGCTATTAAGTAGATCTGTTACGAGCATACAGCCGGGGCTGTGAGTGATGCAAAAAGGCAGTTTCGCTTGCTCCAGCGCAACCTGAGGCGTTACTCCACAGGCCCAAAACACAGGTTGTTCATTATTATTAATGGTCACCGCATCCCCATAATCAGGCCTATTAATATCTTTTATACCTATTGCGGCCGGATCACCAAAATGGATTGGGGCGCCGTGTACCGATGGGAATCGCCCCGTTACTTGTATGGCTTCCTGAGTATCTTCGTCGTTGAAAGGGCGCATGCTAACCACCATTTTTCCCTTAAAGGGTCCAGCGGGAGTGCAGTCAATGTTAGTTCGATACATGGGGACATTTCGATTTTGGCTAACATTGCGCACTTCTAAGCCTTCTGCAATCAGGGCGTCCTCAAAGGAAAATGAACAGCCTATTAAGAAAGCAACTAAATTGTCGTTCCATAAAGCTGAAATATCAGAGATTTCACGCGTTAACTGGCCATTTTCGAATAATCTGTAACTCGATATATCGGTGCGAACATCAAGGTCTTGACCTAATTCGGCAAGATGTGGGTCGCCGACCTTGGACACAGCAATAAGTGGGCATGGTTTTGGGTTGGCTCGACAAAAGAGCGTAAAGTCCTCAGCCCACGCCTCAGGTAATATCACCATATTGCACTGAACGTACCCCTTGCAGAATCCCGATGTCGCGCCGATATGATCGTTATTGCGGATCAACCTACGAAGATTTACTGGGGTGAGATTGTTAGGCATATTATTTGGACCTTTTGCATTTAGCTGTCTTTAAATGCGTGCTCCGTGAGAAAGTTAACCGTATCTTTCAGGGCAATATGTTGATTCTCAGTGGCTCTACGATGCCGGTATTCTACTGACCCAGCCTCTAGGCCTCTATCACCTACAACGATTCTATGGGGAATGCCAATGAGTTCGACGTTGGCAAGCATACCGCCCAGCCTAGCCTTAACTTCGTCCATAAAGAGAACCTCGTAACCTAATTCCGTTAATTGGTTATAGAGAGTCTCGCAGGCTTCTTTGACAGTATTAGATTTATGCATATTGATCGGCACAATAGCAATCTGGAATGGGGCTATAGATTCGGGCCAGATTATGCCGTTTTCATCGTTATTTTGCTCAATAGCAGCGGCTACTATTCGGCTAACGCCAATACCGTAGCAGCCCATACTCATATACTGTTCTTTACCGTTCTCATCTAATACAGTCGCCTTCATGGCTTCGCTATATTTTGTGCCTAGCTGGAATATGTGACCTACTTCGATGCCGCGCTTTATTTCTAAAACCCCCTTGCCATCGGGGCTTACATCGCCGGCTACAACATTACGAATGTCAGCAACGACATAGTCTGCAGTATCTCGCTTCCAGTTGGCCCCGGTAAAATGGTGACCATCGCGATTTGCGCCGCAGGCGAAGTCACTGAGTACTGCGGCACTTGGGTCTACCACTAAAGGCAGGGCGAGATTGACGGGCCCGATCGACCCTGGAGAGCATTTGAGAGCCTTCTTGATTTGTTCTTCCGTAGCGAAACTAATCGGTGTCTTAAGCCCTAAAACCCCTTGAGCTTTAACTTCATTAAGCTCGTGGTCGCCACGTAACATTAGCCCGTAGAGCTGGGTCTTACCCATGTCATCTTCGGTACTTATGATAAGAGATTTCAGCGTCTTCTCGGGCTCAACCTCTAAGAGCTGACAAAGGTCAGCAATGGTATGGACCCCAGGTGTTGGGATTTCAGTCAGGTCTAATTGTGGGCTAGGAGCAACTCCCGCTGGGGCTAGTGCTTCTGCTTTCTCTATATTAGCGGCATAGTCACCCTCACTTGAAAATACAATCGCATCTTCTCCGGACTCAGCAAGAACGTGAAACTCATGGGAATGGCTGCCACCAATGCTGCCGGTATCTGCTAGTACCGCGCGGAAAGTAAGACCAGCACGCTCGAAGATAGTGGTATAGGTTTTATGCATTACATCGTATGTTTCTTGCAGAGACGTCGCATTGCTATGGAAAGAGTAGGCATCTTTCATACAAAATTCCCGGGTGCGCATCACGCCAAAACGAGGCCGTCTCTCATCACGAAACTTAGTTTGTATTTGATAGAAATTGGCCGGTAATTGTTTGTAACTGCTAATCTCGTTTCTGATAATATCGGTGATCACTTCTTCGTGAGTAGGGCCAAGGCAAAACTCACGGTCATGTCGATCTTTGATTCGCAGCAATTCTGGTCCAAATTGGCCCCAGCGGCCAGATTCAGCCCATAGGTCAGCGGGCTGCACTACTGGCATCAGCATTTCCAGGGCTCCGGATCGGTCCATTTCTTGCCGGACGATAGCCTCAACTTTTCTAAATACTCTCAAGCCGAGCGGCATCCACGAGTAGAGGCCAGATGCTACTTTACGAATCATGCCGGCACGGAGCATTAGCTGATGGCTAATGACTTCAGCATCAGCGGGGGAATCTTTCTTAGTTGTTATTAAATATTGACTGGCGCGCATGGTTTCTCTTAAATATTGACTGGTGACTAATGATACCATTTTACGATGCAGGATCGTCGCGGTATACAGTAAAGCTGTTTAAGGATGCAAAATGTTTGAATTACACCCAACACTTGAGTCAGATACGGTAAAAATAGGGGAATTACCACTATCCTTGTTGCTACTCAGTAAAGATGCAAACTATCCTTGGCTGATATTAGTGCCAAAACGACATGGAATCGAGGAGTTGTATCAGCTATCAGCTGATGATCGCCATCAGTTAATGAAAGAATCTGATTGCTTATCAAAGGCGCTCGTCAGTCTGTTTAGTCCCGACAAGCTCAATATTGCAGCCATTGGCAATATGGTGCCTCAACTGCACATACACCATGTGTGCAGGTTCCGTACCGACGTATGCTGGCCAAAGCCAGTGTGGGGTCAGGTTCCCGCGACTGCGTACACGCATGCAGACGTTACAGCTATTATCTCCGATGTGAGCGGCCAGCTGATATCCTGCGGCTTAACCAGTAGCTAGATAGCGCAGGTCGGGTGAGGGGGATAAAAAAAGGGCTTTATCTTGAAATAAAGCCCTTAGATTGCGCGCTTATAATTGTATATCTAGCCATATCCTTTGGGCCCTTCAAAGCATGCACTTTGACGACAGTTTTGGCTGGTTTAGATCTGAATTGAATCGTTTTACCCGTGAAAGGATTGATCCCGATATAGGCTCCTTTGGCCTCTTTCTTGGTCGTATCTATTTTAATGAGTCCAGCGAGAATGAGCTTTCCCGATATTATGTGTGTGTATATAATCTGGTTGGTTACCATTCTCACAGAGGCACTGCTGATGTATACTTCGCCGCGCTTTTATAGGGCTTATTAGTCCGGATAGGAATTAACCGATGACAAATTAGGAACTCAGGTTATGCCGATTTATGAATATCTCTGTCAATCATGTGGGCACAAGATGGAGGTTCTGCAAAAAATGAGTGATGAGCCGTTGGTTAACTGTCCTAATTGTTGCGAGTCTGAACTAAAAAAACAGATATCTGCAGCGGGATTTAGGCTCAGCGGGACCGGATGGTACGAGACTGATTTCAAAAGTGGTAAGAAGAAAAACATAAGTGGCGAACAGTCGCCAGACTCAGGCAGCTCGCCTGCAGCGAAAGCAAACGATAAAAGCGGTGCTGATAAGAGTAGTGCCACGTCAAGCGTAACCTCTGGTTCGCAATAAACTTTTACTAGCAGGAATAAAATACTAATGGATCGATCAACCTATTGCGGATTAGTGAGAAGCTCTCACATTGACGAAGAGATAACCCTCAGTGGCTGGGTAGATCGCCGTCGCGATCATGGTGGTGTTATCTTCCTTGATTTACGTGACCGTGAGGGGATCGTTCAGGTTGTTTTTGACTCTGATGCTGGAGAGTTTTTTGATCTTGCGGATAGTGTTCGATCGGAATATGTACTCAAAGTTACCGGTAAGGTCCGTTCAAGGAGTGATGCAACGGTAAATAAAAACATGCCCACGGGTGAAATAGAGGTTTACGGGACTATTCTAGAGATTCTTAATAGCGCCCAAACTCCTCCTTTTCAGTTGGATGACCATGTCACGGTTGGGGAAGATGTGCGGCTCAAATATCGTTATATGGACTTGCGCCGTACGGAAATGCAAAACAGTTTGCGCTTCCGCTCTAAGATAACCTCATCGATTCGTAACTATTTGGTTGACGATGGGTTTTTAGATATTGAAACGCCTATTATGACGAGAGCAACACCTGAAGGGGCTCGAGACTATTTAATTCCCTCGCGTACTCACGCGGGCCAATTCTTCGCGATGCCCCAGTCACCGCAGCTTTTCAAGCAAATGTTAATGGTGGCTGGTTTCGATCGTTATTATCAGATCGCTAAGTGTTTCCGTGATGAAGATCTTAGAGCAGACCGTCAGCCGGAATTCACGCAAATTGATATCGAAGCTTCGTTTGTTGATGAAGAAGACATTATGTCTACCACTGAGACCATGATCACTCAGATTTTCGCTGAGCATATGGGTGTTAAATTCCAGTCTTTTCCACGCATGACTTACGCAGAGGCGATGGATCGGTTCGGATCAGACAAACCCGACTTACGCATCCCTTTAGAGTTGGTTGAAATTAAAGATTTGTTAAAAGATATTGAATTTAAGGTATTTGCTGGTCCAGCTAACGATCCAGCATGCAGGGTAACGGCATTAAAGGTGCCCGGTGGATCTGAAATATCGCGTAGACAAATAGATGATTACACTAAATTTGTCAGTATTTATGGTGCTAAAGGCCTAGCTTGGATAAAAGTTAATGCCATTGAAGATGGCATTGCCGGTTTGCAGTCACCGATTATTAAGTTTCTTGGTAATGATGTGACCTTAGGCATCATGGAGCGCCTGGGGGCTAAAAATGGCGACATCGTGTTTTTTGGGGCTGACAAATCGGCAGTGGTTTCAGAAGCTTTAGGCGCATTGCGATGTAAGGTTGGTGAAGATCTCAATCTTTACACCTCTGAATGGGCTCCTATGTGGGTGATCGACTTCCCGATGTTTGAAGCGACTGACAATGATGGTTTAACGCCATTGCATCACCCATTTACAGCACCGTCATGTTCAATTGAGGACCTTCAGTCGGATCCCGTTAATGCGCTATCCAGAGCTTATGACATGGTGCTTAATGGCGTTGAATTGGGTGGCGGTTCTATACGTATTCACGATCAGAAAATGCAAGCAGTTGTATTTGATGTGCTGGGAATCGATGAAACTGAGCAGCGTGAGAAGTTCGGGTTTTTACTTGATGCACTAAAGTTTGGTGCGCCTCCTCATGGTGGCGTCGCCTTTGGCCTTGATCGATTAATGATGTTAATGCTGGGGACAGATTCTATTCGAGATGTGATAGCTTTCCCCAAAACGCAGTCAGCAGCCTGTTTGCTAACGGATGCACCAAGTAATGTCGATGCGGCGCAGTTGCGAGAGTTAAATATACGCTTGCGCAAAAAAGAAGATTAAGGAGCCAGATAATTTATGGCAGGCCATAGTAAATGGGCCAATATCAAGCATCGTAAGGCGGCTCAAGATGCTAAGCGAGGAAAGGTCTTTACTAAGGTTATTCGTGAGCTAGTTGTGGCAGCGAAGGCCGGTGGTCCGAGCCCTGAAGATAATCCTCGCCTTCGGGCTGCAATGGACAAGGCCCTTGGGGCCAATATGAAGCGTGATACCGTCGACAAGGCTATTGCTCGAGGTGTAGGTGCTGGCGAGGGAGACAATTATGATGAGATCACCTACGAGGGTTATGCCCCAGGTGGTGTCGCAGTATTAGTGGAGTGTATGACTGATAATCGTAACCGTACGGTCGGTGATGTAAGGCATGGTTTCAGTAAGCGTGGTGGCAATTTAGGCACTGATGGGTCGGTCGCTTATTTGTTTAAACGTGTTGGCCAGCTTAGTTATGAGTCAGGTGTAGATGAAGATAGGCTGATGGAGGCGGTATTGGAAGCCGGTGCTGAGGACCTAACGTTAAATGAAGATGGCTCTGTGGATGTTCAAACCAGTTGGGAAGAGTTTTTGAATGTCAAAGAAGCATTGACTGCAGCGGGGTTCGGCCCTGCTCACGCTGAGGTCACGATGATTGCTGCCATTACAGTGGCCATGGATAAGGACGGTGCAGAAAAGTTACTTGGGCTTATTGATGCCCTAGAAGATTTAGACGATGTACAAAATGTATACACTAATGCCGAAATTCCTAGCGAAATATTTGCTCAGCTTGATGAGTGATGCACGGTTTGGGCAGACATGGGTTTATATCTAAAGGTGTAGTTGTAACAAGTGGTAAATGTAAGAAAGGATGGTCGTTCATATTTTGCGACTAACAAGTACTCAAACGAGTAATCATTAAACGAGGTAGTACCGATGAAAGTTATAAAAAAGACGAAGGATTATATTGTTTACCAGAAGAGTTCTGGCCGTTATGCGGTAAAAGACTTTAATAGAAACTGGGTTAATGCTGGCGAAAAAATCAAGATTCTACTGGCTGAAGGTTTGATTAAAGCGGTCATGCCTGTTGAACCTGTGGTTGAAGAAGCGCCAGTGGAAGAAGTCGCTGTTGCCGAAGAAGCTCCTGTTGCCGAAGAAGCTCCTGTTGCCGAAGAAGCTCCTGTTGCCGAAGAAG
>JABILI010000023.1 GCA_018654575.1 Porticoccaceae bacterium | reverse complement strand
AGCCGTGGTGCCTGGCTTGAGCACAATGATAGCTTTTACCGCTTCACCCCACTTTTCATCGGGTACACCAATGACCGCTGCATCACCCACAGACTCATGATCAAACAGTGCATTTTCTACCTCGGCGGGGTAGATATTCTCACCACCTGAGACAATCATATCTTTGATTCTGTCATGAATATAAAGATAACCATCTTCATCTAAGTAACCCGCGTCACCAGTATAAAACCAGCCATTTCGTATGGAACTAGCCGTGGCCTCGTCATTTTTCCAGTAGCCTTTCATTAAACTTTTAGAGCGATAGGCTATTTCACCGACTTGATTGGGCGGCACTGTTTGTCCATCTTCGCTATAAATACGCACCTCTGCGGTTGGGGCAGGCTTGCCGCACGAGCGGAGTTTTCCAAGGGCTGGATTATGATCTTCAGGGGTCAAGATAGTGCCTGCACCGCAAGTTTCGGTGAGGCCATAGACCTGGCAGAAGTCGCATTTAAAAATGTCTTTTGCGGTGAGCAGTACGTCCTCGGAAATTGGGCTGGCACCGTACAATAAAAAGCCGAGATTAGAAAAGTCTCGATCCCTTACGCCAGGAATAGAGTTCAAAAACAGAATGACTGCAGGTACAAAAAAAGCGTATTTAATACGATATTTTTCAAGTAAATCTATGATCACCACAGGGTCAACGTCCTTAAGAATGACATTGATCAAGCCTTGCGCAAGCCCCACCACTCCAACATTGACGCCAGCGACATGAAATATGGGCATAGCGACGATACTGGCTTCGCCCTCATCCCAGTCACCCCAGCCACCATTTGCGGCTTGGTCGAGGACGTCGAGGTAGTTTCCGTTAGTCAGTTGCACTCCTTTTGGGTGGCCGGTGGTGCCGCTCGTGTAGAGTTGCAGTACGTCGTCATCCAGCGCAATAGACAACATGGGATCTGCTGAATCCTGGGCATCGCGCCATGTGCAGTAGTCTGGCCATTCACTGTGGCCGCCATCTACGGCAATAAATTGACGAATCGAGGTAATGTTGGGCATCAACTGTTCAATAACATCATAGAATTCGGCGCCGACAAACAAAATATCAATGCAGGCATTATTAAGAATGTATTCGATCTCTGGTGGCGCGAGGCGCCAATTGACACCGGCGATAACCACGTTGGCTTTCATCGATCCAGACATTATTTCAAAATAGTAATCGCTGTTTTTACCAAGATAACCAATACGTGTGCCAGGTGCGCATTCAGCATTGATTAGCCCATTAGCCACTTGGCTGGCTCTGTGGTCGAGTTCGCTATAAGTTGTCTCTCGACCTTCAAAAATTTGAGCAATGCGATGGCCGTTTATCTTTGCTTGATAGCGGCTGATATCGGCAACGCAGTGGAATTGGTCTAAGGCGATCATGGCGTATTTCCCTCATTAGATGGCCCGTCTTTGCGGGATCTTCCATAGATCTAGTTTACTGATCTGTGACTAAGGTGCAACTAAAACCCTTTTGGTTAGGTGTTGCTAAATGTCTAAAGATTTGCCGGATGGTCGGGCTGAGTTTCAGGGCTCGCTTTAATGAATTCAGGTTTAGACATGCAGTGAGTCCATACCCCATTAATGAGAGGGTAGTTGTCCATTGGGCAGTCAGTCAAAGCGCTGGACTTAAACCTTTGGCCACGAATGCTCGCACAGCCCCTTTTAGCTATATTTTCAAAATCGATACCAGTAGAATGATGCTAGTTACTAGTCGTTTTCACTAGTGGAAAGACTAGTGAGTCATTGTTTTAGGTTTACACTGATCTTGGTAAACTAGACACTTGCCCAACCTTAAAACGACACGTTTTAGAAAATATCGTTATTATTTTAGGATAGTATTAATGTCTGCATACAAAGCCCCCGTCCAAGAGTTTTCTTTCATACTTGAAGAGCTAATCGGCTATGAGGAGCATAGTCAATTACCGGGTTATCAAGACGTTGGTTGTGACATGTTAAATGCCGTTTTGCCAGAGGCGGCCAAGTTTTTTGAGCAGGTCGTTGCCCCAACTAATTCCGTAGCGGATGGTCAAGCGACCCATATAGTGAATGGCGAGGTTGTTACTGCGCCAGCATTAGATGGTGTTTATGAGCAGATGATAGAAGCTGGTTGGTGCGGTTTGAGTGGTGCGCCTAAGTACGGTGGCGCTGGCTTTCCTGGCGTAGTGGACGTGGTCGTTCAAGAGATGCTGCAATCCGCTAATATGGGACTTAGCTTGCTGCCAATGCTGAGTCGGGGAGTTATTCATGCTCTAAACCTTTATGGTTCAGATCAACTGAATGAGTGCTATCTAGAAAATCTTGTTACCGGCGTTTGGTCAGGGACCATGAACCTTACAGAGCCCCAAGCTGGTAGTGACCTATCAGCAGTGCAATCCAAAGCAGTACCGCATAAAGATCATTACTTGGTGTCAGGGCAAAAAATCTATATTACCTGGGGCGACCATGAGAAAGTTGAGAACGTGATTCATTTGGTTCTAGCGCGACTTCCAGATGCTCCTGCCGGAAATCAGGGCATTTCATTATTTTTAGTGCCTAAATTTTTAGTCAACACTGATGGTAGTCTAGGTCAGCGCAATGACGTTAAGGCAGTAGGTGTGGAGCATAAGCTAGGCATTCACTGCAGTCCTACTTGTACCATGGCGTTTGGCGATAATGGCGGTGCCGTTGGCTATTTGGTTGGTCCTGAAAATCAAGGACTAATGTGCATGTTCAGCATGATGAATAATGCTAGATTGTCTGTGGGGCACCAGGGCGTAGCGGTGGGCGAGCGAGCATATCAACAGGCTGTCGCCTATGCAGCAGATCGTGTTCAAGGTCGTGTTCAGGGTGTTGATGGGCGAGCCTCGATTATCCATCATGCCGATGTTAAGCGCATGCTGTTACAAATGCGTGCGCAGGTTGAGGCAGGCCGAGCAATGTCGATTTATACCATCGCCGCAGAAGATCGGAGTAAGCGCCATGCTGACCAATCAGTGCGTGAGGCTAGCTCACGTGCGGTTGAAATATTAACCCCTCTGGTCAAAGGCTGGTGTACTGAAGTTGCTCAGGAAGTTACATCTCTTGGCGTTCAGGTGCATGGAGGTATGGGCTTTATTGAAGAGACCGGTGCAGCTCAGCATATGCGGGATGCAAGGATATTGCCTATTTATGAGGGTACTAATGGCATTCAGGCCCTAGATTTCGTCGGCCGCAAGTGCCTGCGTGACGGTGGTGAAGGGCTGCGGGCATTGTTGAGTGAGATGAGTGATACAGCTGAATCTTCATTATCTGACTCCACTCAAATAAAGCCCCTGGTAGAGGCCCTACGAAATGCCGTTGTCCAGTGCCAAGATGGGTTAGCACATGTATTAGCTCACCCGGAGAAGTCACAGCACCTAGCTTATAATTTCATGATGCTATTTGGGAATTCAGTCTCTTATTGGTTGATGGTCAAGTTGTCTATTTTGGCTCAGAAGCATATTGAAACCGGTGATCAAAATCGTTTTTATAGCCAAAAGATCGCCACCACTGACTTTTTCGCGTCACAGTTATTAAACCGAAATGCCTCCTACTTGGGCGGTATGTTCGGTGGTATTGAGAGTTTTGCAACATTTTCCATTGAAGACTTTTACCGGAGTTAACAGCAAAAAAACCTCTAAAAAAGGGGGGGGTAAATATTGGAGGGGTGCTGTGCAAGAGTTGCGATGGTTATCTGTTGCAATGACTTAGCTAGATTAGTGTTACCATCGATCTCCAGTATGGCAAGACCTCAATCCTTTTGGAAACTCCTGATATCTAAACCGCCAACCAGTGGACATTTTCACTGGCTAAATGTAGAGATTGAATGCAATTAGTTCATCGGCACTGGATGTAGCTATTATTTTCTGGGGACGCTTTTAACGACAATAGTGTTAAGCGTTGCTTAGGACTAAACCGACCACCACAGCGACAGATAAAATAAACAAAATGGTGAAGATAAAGCCGCCAATAATGAAAGCCAACGGGTTTCCGCCAGCAAAGTCTTCTTCACGGTTTTTGTCGCTCTGAACACCGATGCCCGCCGCTAGAATACTTTTGATGAGGGATCCGATTTTGTTTTTTTTCGGGTTATTTTTTGTCATTTTTAGTCATTGAGAATTGGGGTGAGCCATCGTTCCAGTTCAGGGACGGTCATGCCTTTGCGTCCGGCGAGCGATTCTACTTGATCGGCAGCAATTTTACCCGTATTAAAATACTTGGCGTCGGGGTGGCCAAAATACCAACCACTGACGGCTGCTGCCGGAGTCATGGCAAAGCTTTCGGTGAGTTCTAATCCTATATTCTCTTTCACGTCTAGTAGCTCAAATAGTGCTGCTTTCTCTGTATGATCGGGACAGGCGGGGTAGCCCGGAGCAGGTCGAATGCCGCGATATCTCTCTTTAATCAGCGACTCTTTGTCTAAGGCTTCCTCCGTCGCGTAGCCCCAGTATTCTTTTCTCACTCGGTGGTGAAGGTGTTCTGCAAAGGCCTCGGCCAAACGGTCGGCCAAGGCTTTGACCATAATCGAATTATAATCATCATGCTGGGCTTCATACTTGGCTGCCAGCTCATCGGCACCTATACCTGTAGTCACTGCAAAAGCGCCGATATAATCGTTTAAATCAGCCTCTTTAGGGGCGATAAAGTCCGCTAAAGAAGTAAGTTGCTCACTGGCGCCGGGCTTTTGTATTTGTTGCCGAATTTGGTGCAATGTTGCCAACGTATTAGATCGGTCGCTGTTAGCATAGACCTCGATATCATCATGGTTAACCGTATTGGCAGGCCATAGGCCAAATACTGCACGAGCGGTAAGACGCTTGTTGTCGATAATGTCTTTGAGTAATGCTTGAGCATCCGCGAATAAACTAGTGGCGGCCTCGCCAACGACCTTATCGTCTAAGATTTTCGGATACTTACCCACTAGATCCCAGGTAATAAAGAAAGGCGTCCAGTCGATGTAGGGCACTAACGTTTCCAGTGGGTAGTCGTCTAGCACTGTCACACCTAAATTATTCGGAATCTCAGGTTGATGGTCGCGCCAGTTAATCTGAGGCTTTTGTTTAATGGCATCGTTATAGGTAAAAACGGTGCCTCTGGGCGTTCGATTAGCTGTGCGTAATCTTACTGCCTCATAATCAAGCTGTATTTCAGCAATAAACGCATCTCGGTGTTCAGCGCTAATGAGCTTGCTCGCCACGCCTACGGCACGAGACGCATCAGAGACATAGATGGTCTGATTGTTTTCATAGCCGGGTGCGATCTTAACGGCTGTATGGGCCTTTGACGTGGTAGCGCCGCCAATCATTAGAGGGACTGTAAAGCCTTGGCGCTGCATCTCTTTGCCCAAGGTTACCATCTCATCCAAAGAGGGCGTAATCAGCCCAGACAGACCGATAATGTCAGCGTTGAGTTCTTTTGCGGTTTCCAGAATCTTTTGAGCAGGCACCATTACACCCAAATCGATGACTTCATAGTTATTACACTGCAGCACTACACCGACAATATTTTTCCCGATGTCGTGAACATCACCCTTGACTGTCGCCATTAGAATTCTGCCATTAGCACTGGCGGCCACATCTTTTTCGTCTTCAATATAGGGTTGTAAGTAGGCTACTGCTTGTTTCATAACACGAGCAGATTTTACGACTTGGGGCAAAAACATTTTGCCAGCACCAAAGAGGTCGCCGACAATATTCATGCCGTCCATTAAAGCGCCCTCAATCACGTGTAGAGGGCGTTCTGCCTTTTGGCGAGCTTCTTCAGCATCTTCTTCGATAAAGGCAGTGATGCCTTTGACTAGGGCGTATTCTAGGCGACGATTAACGTTACCTTCGCGCCAAGTTAAATCCTCGGCTTTAGCTTGAGTTGTGCCGTCACCTCGGTACTTGTCGGCGATGGCAAGTAAATTTTCGGTGCCTTCGGTAGTGCGAAACAACACGACATCTTCAACGACGTTACGAAGCTCTTCCGGTAAATCGTCATACACCGCCAGTTGGCCGGCATTGACAATGCCCATACTCAGACCTTCGCGAATGGCATGGTAGAGGAATACTGAGTGAATTGCTTCGCGTACGGGATTGTTTCCACGAAAGGAGAATGAGACATTGGATATGCCGCCACTAATAAGAGCATGGGGCAGGTTCTTTTTAATCCAGCCGCTAGCTTCAATAAAGTCCAGGCCATAGCGGTTGTGCTCTTCAATACCCGTAGCCACGGCGAACACATTGGGGTCAAAGATGATATCTTCAGCGGGGAAGCCAATATCATTGACCAAAATGTCGTAGCTACGCCGGCAGATTTGTTGGCGACGCTCAAGATTGTCGGCTTGGCCGTCTTCATCAAAAGCCATCACAACAATGGCCGCACCGTACTTTTTACACAGTCTGGCTTTTTCAATAAATTCAGCTTCACCTTCTTTTAAGCTAATGCTATTGACCACTGATTTACCTTGAATGCACTTTAGGCCGGCTTCAATCACCTCCCATTTTGAGGAGTCAACCATTATGGGTACTCGTGAAATATCAGGTTCTGAGGCTATTAAGTTTAAAAATCTAGTCATGGCTGGCAGCGACTCAAGCATCCCCTCATCCATATTCACATCAATGATCTGAGCGCCATTGATCACTTGCTGACGCGCTACTTCAAGCGCGGCATCATAGTTATCTTCAAGAATCAGGCGCTTGAATGCAGCCGAACCGGTAACATTGCAGCGCTCTCCAACATTCACGAATAAAGAGTCGGCGTTAATGGTGAAGGGCTCAAGGCCAGAAAGGCGGCATGCTGGCGCTATAACGGGGACCTTACGTGGGCTCATATTGGCAACGGCATTGGCGATAACGCGAATATGGTCTGGAGTGGTACCACAGCACCCGCCGACAATATTTAGCAGGCCAGAACTGGCGAATTCAGCGACGGTTTCAGCCATAGCATCGGGGTCTAAGTCATAGCCACCAAACTCATTGGGCAGTCCAGCATTTGGGTGCGAACTGACCAGGGTGTCAGCGATCGTGGAAATCTCGAGAAGGTGGGGGCGTAATTCGCTGGGGCCAAGGGCACAGTTCAAACCAACGCTTATGGGTTTTGCGTGACGTATCGAGTTCCAGAAGGCTTCAGGTGTTTGACCAGACAAAGTGCGCCCACTAGCATCGGTAATAGTGCCACTGATCATAATAGGTAACTCGAAACCCTGCTTTTCAAACACCACTTGTACTGCAAAGAGAGCGGCCTTAGCATTTAAAGTGTCAAATATAGTCTCGACCATGATCAGGTCTGCGCCACCTTCAATCAGCGCTTCGCAAGACTCTATATACGCCTCTACCAGCTCATCAAAGGTGACATTACGGGCGCCAGGGTCATTAACATCTGGCGACAACGAGGCTGTGCGGCTGGTGGGTCCTAAGATGCCGGCGACAAAACGCGGACGCTCAGGTGTCGAGAACTCATCTGCAGCGATACGTGCCAACTGAGCAGAGGCTACATTTATCTCTCGAGAGATTTCCTGCATATCGTAATCAGCTTGCGAGATAGTGGTTGAGTTAAAGGTATTGGTTTCAATAATATCAGCGCCAGCCTCTAGGTAGGCTCGGTGGATATCACAGATAATATCTGGTTGAGTTAGACTTAATAGGTCATTATTGCCTTTGATATCGCAGTGCCAGTCGGCAAATCGGTCACCACGAAAATGCTCTTCTTCCAGTGAGTGCTGCTGGATCATGGTCCCCATGGCTCCATCTAGTACTAGGATGCGATGTTGGGCGGCTAGGATTATCGAATTACTCATAATGCTCTGCTATACCTTTATTCTTCTTCTTTATCGAAATATTTCGATGGATGGGCATCATACCAGTTATTATTGATAATGCGACCTGTAATTGCTACTTGGGGGTATGTCTAAGCTGATCTATAGCGTAAAATAGGGACAATAATCGCGCTCAATGGAATTAGGATAGAAGCATGTTAAATGTCAACATTACCGAATCAGCTCAAGACTATTTAGCGGGCCTGCTTGAGAAGCAGAACTGCGAGGGTATTGGCATCCGTATGTTTGTGTCAGACCCGGGCACCCCAAAGGCTGAGACTTGTATTGCTTATAGCCGCCCTGGAGAGCACAACGAAGAAGACTTAATTGTCGAATACGGAAAGTTTAATGGTTACTATGAGCAGCGCAGCATTCCCTTTTTAGATGACGCTAAGGTAGACTTTGCGGAAGATAAATTTGGCGGTCAGCTTACGATTCGTGCACCGAACTCTCGGTTACCCAACATAAATGATGACAGCCCGGTAGAAGATAAGGTTAACTATTTACTCTATAACGAAATCAATCCGAGTTTGGCCTCTCATGGCGGCGTGGTATCACTGGCTGAAATGGCTGAGGGTTTTGCGGTCTTGGAGTTTGGTGGTGGCTGTCAGGGTTGCTCAGCAGTTGACTTGACCTTAAAAGAGGGCGTTGAAAAAACGCTTATGGAGAAGATCCCAGAACTAAAAGGCGTGCGCGACGTGACTGATCATACCGATACCAGTAACGCCTACATGTGATGTTGTTGTCCTTGCACTGACATTAAATGAAAAAACCCCGCTTTTGCGGGGTTTTTTTATGGTTTGGTTGAGATCCTAAAGGCAGACTTATACAACCTCGACTATTTGCTCAGCAGCAATTAATTTACCCTGCTCAGCTGACTTTTGAAATGATTCGATTTGATCAAAATTCATGTAGCGATAGACATCCGATGCCATGGAGTCAATTTTAGTAGCGTACTCCATGTACTCAGCAACGGTGGGCAGACGACCCAAAATACCACCCACGGTGGCAAGTTCAGCTGAAGTCAAATAGACGTTGGCGCCGTCACCTAAGCGGTTGGGGAAGTTACGGGTTGACGTTGACAGCACAGTAGCACCGGCGAGTACTCGGGCTTGGTTGCCCATGCACAGTGAACAGCCAGGCATTTCAGTGCGAGCACCGACTTTACCGTAGATGTTGTAATAGCCTTCTTCCATTAGGGTGTGAGCATCCATACGTGTTGGTGGGCAAATCCAGAATCTAGAATCAACAGAGCCTGCTTCATCCAGCAATTTTCCTGCAGCGCGGAAGTGCCCGATATTGGTCATACATGAACCAATAAAAATTTCGTCAACATTATTCCCGGCAACGTCTGAAAGGAGCTTGGCATCATCGGGGTCGTTTGGACAACAGACGATCGGCTCTTTAATATCGGCCAAATCAATCTCGATAATCGCTGCATATTCTGCGTCGGCATCAGCTTCCATTAGGGTTGGCTGTGCTAGCCATTCTTCCATTTTGCGTACACGACGCTCTAGTGTGCGCACGTCGCCGTAGCCTTCAGCAATCATCCAGCGCAGAAGTGTTGCATTTGAACGCAGGTATTCTGCAACAGAATCTTCGCTCAACTTGATGGTACAACCTGCAGCTGAACGCTCTGCGGATGCATCTGAAAGCTCAAAGGCTTGCTCCACGGTAAGACTCTCGATGCCTTCACCTTCAATTTCTAATATACGACCACTGAAGAAGTTCTTTTTGCCTTTCTTCTCTACGGTTAACAAACCTTCTTTGATGCCGTAGTAGGGGATAGCATGCACAAGGTCGCGTAAGGTGACACCTGGCTGCATTTGGCCTTTAAAGCGCACTAACACAGACTCTGGCATATCCAATGGCATTACGCCTGTGGCAGCCGCAAAGGCAACCAAGCCGGAGCCGCCGGGAAATGAAATACCCATAGGGAACCTTGTATGCGAGTCACCACCTGTACCCACAGTGTCGGGTAGCAACATACGGTTCAGCCAGCTGTGAATAATGCCGTCACCTGGGCGCAGAGACACGCCACCGCGATTCATAATAAAGTCAGGAAGGTTGTGCTGAGTGTCAATATCGACAGGCTTTGGATAAGCGGCAGTGTGGCAGAATGACTGCATGACCAGATCGGTAGAAAAACCTAAGCACGCCAGATCTTTAAGCTCATCTCTAGTCATGGGGCCAGTAGTGTCCTGAGAGCCCACAGTTGTCATTTTGGGTTCACAGTAGGTTCCGGGACGGATACCGTCGGCACCGCACGCTTTGCCAACCATCTTTTGTGCTAGCGTAAAGCCGGCGTCTGATTCGATAGGTGCCGCTGGATGACGAAATACATCAGAGGGGGCTAGACCCATGTGCTCACGCGCTCGTTGAGTGAGACCGCGGCCAATAATGAGGTTTATGCGGCCATCGGCCTGCACCTCATCGAGAATCACCTCTGATTTATGTTCGAACTCAGAAATGACTTCGCCAGCTTCATTAAGAATTTTGCCTTCGTAAGGGAAGATCTCAACCACGTCACCATTATCAATGTTGTCCACGGGCGCTTCAAATACTAGAGCTCCAGCATCTTCCATTGTGTTAAAGAAAATAGGCGCTACTTTACTACCAAAACAAATACCGCCAGAGCGCTTGTTGGGTACGCCAGGCATGTCCTCACCAAAGAACCAGAGAACAGAGTTTGTGGCTGATTTGCGTGATGAACCTGTACCAACAACATCGCCTATAAAGGCAACGGGAAGGCCGCGGGCTTTAAGTTCGTCGATCTGAGTCATAGGGCCAGTAACGCCATGCTCTTCTGGGTGCATGCCATCGCGAGTCATCTTGAACATGGCGAGGGCATGCAGTGGAATGTCGGGTCGCGACCAAGCATCCTGTGCTGGAGATAGATCATCGGTGTTAATCTCACCCGTGGCCTTGAATATTGCTACTTTAATACTTTGAGGGACCGCATCGTTCGATGTAAACCACTCAGCATCAGCCCATGACTGCATGACTGCTTTAGCGTCTGTATTACCAGAATCGGCTTTTTCAGCCACATCATGAAACGCATCAAATACCAAGAGTGTGCTTTTAAGCTCTTTAGCCGCTTGACTTGAAAGTTCAGCATCATCGAGCAGGCTCACTAGAGTGGCTACGTTATAACCGCCGTGCATATTTCCAAGCAAGGTAACAGCCGCTGAACGATCGATTAGCGGCGAGCTGGCATCACCATTAACAATAGCACTCAAAAACCCGGCTTTAACATAGGCGGCTTCATCAACTCCGGGTGGTACGCGGTTGGCAATCAGATCGAGTAAGAATTCCTCTTCACCCGTGGGTGGGGTTTTTAATAGTTCAACCAGGCCGGCGGTCCATTCAGGATCGAGAGGCTTTGGTGGAATTCCTTGTAACTGACGTTCTTCAACGTGAGCACGATATGCTTCAAGCACGAATTGCCGCTCCTTATCATTTATTGTAGGTGACATTTGGTAAGAACTCGCCACTCTGGACTCTTATTATATAATAATTTGTAGTTTAATTACAGATTGGTATCGCTTTATGAAGAGTCTATAAAATGGGTTTTTGACGTCAGTAAACTGACTGAAACTCGGCTATTAACCACTAAATTGGTACGTTCCAGTAGAAAGCTTAATTTTTGTAGGGTTTTATTACGCAGGTTTATAATGGGTATTAACGTACAGGCTATTTTCCTTGTATACCCGTATCGTTGTAAAATAATGACAAGCTTCTCGCCTGTTTGTTAATAGCGCCCAATTAGGCTGACCAATAGACTTTATTATGAACACTCCGCTGGAAAAGATTCAAGAGTTTTTGCCCTGCCAAACGCCTGATAAATGGCTGGAAAATGCACTAGATAACCCTGCCTTGATGTTAATCGACCACGCTAATTGTGAAAAGAAAGCGGCGAGTACTGCGCTTAATTTGATCTACCGATATACCGATAACTTTGAGCTGATGAACAAAATGTCAAAGCTGGCGCGTGAGGAGATGCGTCATTTTGAGCAGGTCATCGGTATTATGAAGCGCCGAAATATCGGTTATCAGCATGTGTCGGCATCTCGCTATGCGGCTGGATTACGAGATTTGGCGCGGACTGACGATCCGGGGAAGCTAATCGACGTTTTAATTATAGGCGCCTTCATCGAGGCGCGTTCTTGTGAGCGCTTTGCGCGACTTGCTCCCTATTTGGATGCTGAGCTAGAGCAATTCTATACCTCTTTGCTCAAGTCAGAAGGACGGCATTATCAAGACTATCTTGGGTTGGCCAAAAAGGCGGCAAAGAACGAATCAATCGATGAGAGGATCATCATGTTTGCAGAAGCAGAGAGGCAACTTATTGAGCAACCTGATACCGAGTTTAGGTTCCATTCGGGACCCGTGTATTAGACGAAATATTCTCGCCTACGTCATTTGTTTTTTGCTTAAAAGCACTCCCTTCCAGGCAAAGTATGGGATAGTATGCGCTAGTTAAAAGTCTTGATTTTAGATTGGATCACCATTTAGTAGAGGCACAGAAAACAATGATTACTCACCTCAAGAAGCAGCCCTACGTTTCAATATTCTCCCTTTTGTGTTGCTTTATTTTAACCCCTGCATTTTCCTCTGATATTGATGATGAGGAAGATGGAAATGAATGGGACGTCACCCAACCCCAGGGTGAACTAAAGACCATATCGATTGATACCACTGAAAGTACCTGGTCAAACCTCAGTGTTAGTGAGGATGGAAAGACTATAGCTTTTGATATGCTCGGTGATATCTATACGATGCCTATTGGCGGAGGTGAAGGCACGCCGCTGGTGCAGGGGTTTGATTGGAACATGCAGCCAACCTACAGCCCTGACGGTAAGACTATCGCTTTTATCAGTGATCGTGATGGTGCCTCTAATTTATGGATAATGGATGCCAATGGTAGTAATTCACGCCAAATTAGTACGGAGAAAACAGCCCTTATTCATACGCCTAGTTGGAGCCCGGATGGTGACTATATTGCAGTGACCAAAGGCTTTATGTCGTCGAGGTCTATCCCCGCGGGTGAAATCTGGATGTATCATCGATCTGGGGGTGATGGGGTAATGGTTACCGAGCGAGCTTACGAGGAGCATACTCAAAAAAACATGACTGACCCTGCATTTTCGCCAGATGGCAAATACCTCTACTACACGGATGATGTTACCGCGGGTCGAATCTGGGAATATGGCAAAAATGCGACCACCGAACTATTTAACATTATGCGCCATGATCTTGAGACGGGAGAATCGTCCAGTTACATCGGTGGTGCGGGCGGCGCCATTGTGCCAACGCCTTCGCCAGATGGTAAACATATGGCTTATCTCAAACGGGAGGACACAAAAACCGTTCTGTATTTAAAAGACCTCAAATCTGGGACTGACCGCAGGCTGTCGACAGAGATGGAGCGAGACCATCAGGAAACCTTTGGTTCGGAGGGTAATTTTGCTTATTTTGATTGGACACCGGACGGCCGGCATATTGTCTACTGGACCGCCGGTAAATTCCACAGGCTAAATGTCGAGAGCTTAAATGTTTCAATTATCCCAATGCATATCAAAATCGAAAAACAGGTACAGCAGCCACCGCGTTATGCGGTAGATGTAGCGCCTGATACCTTTGACATAAAGATGATTCGGTGGGCCAGCATGTCACCGACAAAAGACTTGGTGGTTTATCAAGCGCTGGGCAAGTTATATCTTCGCGATATAAAAAGCGGCCGTGTCAAACGGTTGACTCGGCAGAATGATCATGACGAGTTTTATCCGAGTTTTTCACGTGATGGCAAATCGATAGCCTATACAACCTGGAACGATAAAGATCTGGGTTCAGTTAAGGTGGTGAGTGCCAATGGGGGCCAAGGTTTAACCGTCACGACTGAGCCTGGTATTTATGTCGAACCTAAGTTCTCACCTAAGGGTAATAATATTGTTTTTCGCCGGCTGACGGGCGGTTATCTGCTGTCGCCTGAGTGGTCGTTGGAGCCCGGCATTTATCTTGCTGACCGAAAAGCCAAGGCCATGGAGAAAGTGACAGAGGATGGCTTTAATGCGCACTTTGCCGCTGATGAAGATCGGCTTTACTTCACCGACTATGCTCCTGACAGCAAGTACACAGAGCTTGAGCTCTATAGTGTTGATTTAAAGGGTAGGGATGAGCGCACGCTGCTGAAGGGTGACAAGGTTACTGAATACCAGCTTTCACCAGATGGTAAATGGATCGCTTATACGTACCAAAATAACGCCTTTGTGGCGCCATTTCTAAGTACCGGTTTGCAGCAAGAGCTGGATATTGAAGATAGTGGTTTGCCGGTAGCGCAGGTATCCAAGCGCGCCGGTGAATATTTAAATTGGTCTGCAGGTAGCGATAGGCTTAGCTGGTCTCACGGTGCAACCGTGTTCAGTCGTGAGCTGAATCAGGCGTTTAGCTTTCTGGCGGGTGCTCCTGATGAATTACCGGAGCCGGTATCTGAAGGCTTAAATTTAGGATTCCCCCAACCCTCGGATAAGCCTAGTTCGACCCTCGCATTGGTGGGCGGACAAGTGGTTACGATGCGTGATGCTGATAATACTCAAGAAGTGATCAGTAATGGCGTTGTCGTAGTGCAAGACAATCGTATTGTTGCAGTGGGTAAGGTGGGTGAGGTTTCTATTCCGGCTGACGCCCAGATAATTGATGTCAGTGGCAAAACACTAACGCCCGGTTTGATTGATGGCCATGCCCACGGTTCTCAGGCGAACGAGGAAATTATTCCGCAGCAGAATTGGAAGAATCTTTCTAGTTTAGCCTTTGGTGTGACGACGATTCACGATCCGTCTAATGACAGTTCTGAGATATTTGCAGCGTCTGAAATGCAGCGTAGCGGGCAGATTTTAGGGCCACGAATATTCTCCACCGGAACAATAATTTATGGTGCTAACTCGCCCACCGCACATGCCAAGATTGATAGCTATGAGGACGCATTTTTCCACTTACAGCGCCTTAAAGACATGGGGGCGGTGTCTGTCAAAAGTTACAATCAGCCGCGTCGAGAGCAACGGCAGCAGGTGCTTAATGCGGCGCGTGATCTGGAGTTAATGGTGGTGCCAGAGGGTGGCGGTAAGTTGTATCAAAATATGAGCATGATTGCTGATGGCCATACGACCTTAGAGCATTCGCTAAACATTGCTACAGGGTACAGCGATCTCACCCAGTTCTGGGGCCAAACTGAGATGGCATACAACCCAACATTGGTGGTTGCCTACGGTGGCTTAGAGGGCGAAAAATACTGGTATGACCGCACTAATGTCTGGGAAAACCCTCGTTTAACACGCTATGTTCCTCGCTATATTGTTGAACCGCGCTCCATTCGTCGAGCCACAGCCCCTGATGACCACTATAACCATATAAAAGTTGCCGCCTACGCGAAGCAATTGCGTGATGCGGGCGTACGCGTGTTGATTGGTGCCCATGGCCAGCGAGAGGGATTGGCGGCTCATTGGGAGATGTGGATGCTTAATCAGGGCGGATTCACGCCTTGGGAAGCACTGCGTGCAGCCACCCATGACCCTAGTGTGGCCCTGGGTATGGGAGATGATTTGGGCTCTATTGAAGTGGGCAAGCTAGCCGACATAGTTATTATGGATGGCGAGGTACTTACTAATATTCGCCGCAGTGAAATGATCACGCACACCATGATTAACGGTCGTTTGTACGATGTTACTAATATGTCAGAAGTTGGAAGTGGGAAATCTAAAATCGATCCTTTGTTTTTTGAGCGCTTAGAGATCAATGCAATGCCGGCGGCAACAGCCAAAGCGTTAGCAGAGAAGTCCGCAAGGCATCATTGGGTGCACTAAGTGATGAAAATAGGACGTGCACAAAAAAGGCAGCTCAAGCTGCCTTTTTTGTGTCTTTAACCCGGGTAACCGTTGGCGAGTTCTATCGCTCGTCAATTGGCGTGTAGTCCCGGACATCAGATCCCGTGTAAAGCTGACGTGGACGGCCAATTCGGTAAGGGTGAGTAATCATTTCGTTCCAGTGTGAGATCCACCCGACGGTGCGGCCAGTGGCAAAAATCACGGTGAACATTTCTTCTGGAATACCCATAGCTTTTAAAATAATACCTGAATAAAAGTCTACATTTGGGTATAGCTTCTTGGAGATAAAATACTCGTCTTCGAGGGCGATTACCTCTAACTTTTTAGCTAAACGAAATAGTGGATCGTTCTTGACGCCTAAAACCTCTAGCACCTCGTCGCAAGTCTGGCGCATGACCGTGGCGCGCGGGTCATGGTTTTTGTAAACGCGGTGGCCGAAGCCCATTAAGCGGAAAGGATCATTCTTGTCTTTAGCTTTGAGGATATATTCTTCGATGTTGTCTTCGTGACCAATCTCATAAAGCATAGAGAGTACAGCTTCATTCGCGCCGCCATGGGCCGGCCCCCATAACGCGGCGATACCCGCAGCAATGCAGGCAAAAGGATTAGCGCCCGATGACCCGGCCAGTCGCACGGTGGATGTAGATGCATTTTGTTCATGGTCGGCATGAAGTAAAAAGATTCTATCCATTGCCTTAGCAAGAGCAGGATGGCATTCATACTTCTCACAGGGCGTCCCAAACATCATATGCAGGAAGTTCTCAGAATAAGAAAGCGTGTTGTCAGGGTATACGAAGGGTTGGCCAATAAAGTGCTTGTAACACATAGCTGCAATCGTCGGCATTTTAGCTATTAAGCGATGCGCCGAAATTGTTCTATGTTCTTGGTTGGTGATGTCGAGTGAGTCGTGATAGAAGGATGACATTGCACCAACAAGACCGCACAGCATAGCCATTGGATGTGCGTCATAACGAAATCCGCTAATAAAGTGTTCAATTGAGCGGTTAACCATCGTGTGATATTTGATGGTGTGCTCAAATTTGGCTTTTTGTTCTGCGGTCGGCAACGCACCTTCAAGAAGCAAATAACAAGATTCAATGTAGTCTGACTTTTCAGCTAAGACCTCTATAGGATAACCTCGGTGAAGCAGTATTCCTTTTTCGCCGTCGATATAGGTAATATCTGACTGGCAGGCCGCCGTTGCAGAAAACCCTGGGTCGTAGGTAAAGAAACCATGACTTCCAAGCGATCCGACATCGATGACATCTTGCCCTCTGGTACCTTTCAGTACGGGCAGTTCGATGGGCTCTTCGCCGTCGATTGTCAGGGTCGCTTTGCGGTCAGTCATGCTGTTTCCTTAAAAAACTGGTTAGAGCTGGTCAAAAACTCGGTTGGCAACTATAGATGTTCAGCGAAAATTGTCAATAAGATGTTAATGTTAACAGGGCTGTTTCAGTGGGCCAAGAGCCTTCCATTCAGTGATTGTCGGCAGCAAATAGGTGCTAATTTAGCTTATAGGCCAGATAACCATTATTCACAGGACAAATGGCCTGTTAATGTTCCTTTGGCGGGCTTATTATGGCTGCAATACTATTTGTTTAGTTTTTTGGGCAAAGCTAATTGAATTCGCTTCGCTGAGTAATTATACTCCTGCGCCATCAAATGGGGTATGCCGATCGAAAGGTGCTCCTCAAGCGTATCCAAGTTTAGGTTACACTCAATTTAAGTCTCATTGTTAGGACAACCAACGATAAGGTGCTACCTGTGGTGGATAAAAAAAGACCCGTTAACCTGGATTTTGGAACAATTAAACTTCCAATTACCGCCTACGTTTCGATCCTGCACAGGGTTTCTGGGGTGACCACTCTTTTCGCGCTTGCGATTTTTCTGTGGCTCCTCGATCAGAGTCTAGCGTCAGAGCAAAGTTTTGAAGCCACATCAAACATATTGTCATACCCACTTGCTCAGTTCTTGATCTGGAGCAGCCTCGTCGCTCTCATCTATCATACGGTTGCTGGCATCCGGCATCTGTTTATGGATTTTGGGTTTGGTGAAGAGAGTTTTAATAGTGGCCGAATAAGCGCCTGGATCGCGGTAGTGGTGGCGGTTGTGTTAATTGCAGCATTAACGGGATGGGTGATCTTATGATGGCACTCTTGGCGCGATTTGCCCGCACAGGGCCCAGTGATTGGATCATTCAGCGCGTAACCGCAGTTGTTATGATGGCTTATCTCTTTTTCATCGTTGGCTATTTGATAGCCAATCCAGCATTAACCTACGGTCAATGGTCAGATCTCAATAGCCTACTGTCGATGCGCATATTCACTCTTTTCACCATAATGGCGGTTGCCTTCCATGCATGGATTGGAATGTGGAGTGTTTTAACTGACTACATTACCGTCAGATTGATGGGGCCAAAAGCGAATGGGCTCCGTAAAGGTTTGCAGGTAGGGCTGGGATTCATAATCCTGTTTTACCTGGCGTGGACAATCAAAATTCTCTGGGGACTTTAATTGAATGGGTAGTTTAAGAAAAATGAGTTTTGACGCTGTCATTGTTGGCGGCGGCGGGTCTGGCATGCGTGCAGCTCTCCAGTTAGCGCAATCAGGTTACAAAACAGCAGTTATTACCAAGGTTTTTCCCACGCGGTCTCACACAGTGTCTGCGCAAGGCGGTATCACATGTGCCATAGCCAGCGATGACCCCAATGACCAGTGGCAGTGGCACATGTATGACACGATTAAGGGGTCTGATTACATTGGTGATCAAGAGGCCATAGAATATATGTGTCAGACGGGCCCTGAGGCAATTTTTGAGCTTGAGCACATGGGTTTGCCATTTTCACGAACTGAGGAGGGGCGAATTTACCAGCGTCCCTTCGGTGGTCAATCAAAAGATTACGGTGCTGGTGGTCAGGCAGCGCGAACATGCGCGGCTGCGGACCGGACCGGTCACGCGTTGCTGCACACCCTGTACCAAGGAAATTTAAAGAACAAAACCGTCTTTCTGAATGAGTGGTTTGCCGTTGATATCGTCAAAAATACTGACGGTGCAGTGGTTGGTGTTGTCGCTATCGATATTGAAACCGGAGAGTCTGTTTACGTGGAGTCAAAGGCTACAGTGTTCGCCACGGGTGGCGCTGGTCGTATTTATGCATCAACCACAAATGCGCACATTTGTACGGGCGATGGTGTTGGTATGGCATTGCGCGCGGGTTTCCCTGTCCAAGATATTGAGATGTGGCAGTTCCATCCCACCGGTATTCATGGTGCTGGAACACTGGTCACAGAGGGTTGCCGCGGAGAAGGCGGCTACCTCATTAACAAAGATGGCGAGCGTTTTATGGAGCGCTATGCGCCAAATGCCAAAGATCTCGCAGGTCGAGACGTTGTAGCCCGATCAATAGTGCTAGAAATTCTTGAAGGTCGAGGTTGTGGGCCTGATGGGGATCACGTGTACCTTAAGTTAGATCATCTTGGTGAAGAGATGCTCAATGCAAAACTGCCGGGTATTCTTGAGCTGTCTCGAACATTTGCCCATGCCGATCCGATTAAAGAGCCTATTCCTGTTGTACCTACGTGCCACTACATGATGGGTGGAATACCGACCAACGTTGATGGTCAGGCCCTAACGATCGATCGAGAGGGCAATGATCAGGTGATTGATGGTTTCTATGCCTGTGGTGAAGCAGCCTGTGTGTCGGTGCATGGCGCCAATCGTCTAGGCGGTAATTCACTCCTAGATTTAGTGGTATTCGGTCGCGCTTCAGGTATTTTTATTGAGAAGCAACTGAGTGAGGGTATCACCCTTAAAGAGGCAACTGAGGAAGATATTCAGCGAGCTATGGTCGGCTTGAACAGAATTAATGAGTCTTCTGATGGCGAAAACGCCGCTGTTTTACGCGCTGAGTTACAGACCATTATGCAGAACTATTTCGGTGTATTTCGGCGCGGCGATTACATGAAGAAGGGTATTGAAAAGCTTGATGATCTTCGTCTGCGGGTTGAAAATGTTTATCTTGGCGACAAGAGTAGCTCGTTCAATACAGCCAGGCTTGAGGCGCTCGAGCTGCAGAATTTGTTTGAAACAGCTTATGCAACAGCCATCTCTGCAGAAGGCCGTACCGAAAGTAGGGGCGCTCATGCTCGAGAAGACTTTCAGGAACGTGATGACGAGAACTGGCTGTGTCATTCTATTTACTTCCCGGGAAGTAAGGAGATTGGTAAGCGGCCAGTCAACTTTACCCTGAAAACGCGTGAACCCTTTGAACCTAAAATTCGTACCTATTAATATTGCGATGTGAGAGTCTAGATTTATGTTAAATGTGAGTATTTATCGCTACAACCCTGAAGTCGATGACGAGCCGTACATGCAGGATTTTCAGTTCGACACTGAGGGCAAAGACATCATGGTTTTGGACGTTCTTGAGAAACTTAAGATTCAGGACCCGTCATTGGTATTTCGCCGCTCATGTCGAGAAGGTGTGTGTGGTTCTGATGGTGTCAATATTTCGGGTAAGAATGGCTTGGCTTGCATCACCCCGTTGTCTGAAGCGGTTAAAGGGAATAAGTTAGTTATACGTCCTCTTCCAGGCTTGCCAGTGATCCGTGATTTAGTGATCGATATGAGTCAGTTTTACGCTCAGTATGAAAAAATACAGCCTTATATGATCAATAATTCGCCTGCACCAGCGATTGAGCGGTTACAAAGCCCAGAGGAGAGGGCTAAATTAGATGGTCTGTATGAGTGTATTCTGTGCGCTTGTTGCTCAACGGCTTGTCCCTCTTTTTGGTGGAATCCAGAAAAATTCATTGGTCCTTCGGGTTTATTGCAAGCCTATCGGTTTCTCGCCGATAGTCGAGACACCGCAACTGAAGAGCGGTTAGCTAGTTTAGGTGATCCATTCAGTGTTTTTCGGTGCCATGGCATCATGAATTGCGTGCAAGTTTGTCCAAAAGGGTTAAATCCTACTAAGGCGATTGGTCATATTCGCAATATGCTGATCCGCAGCGCGACATAATCGACTTAGGTATCTATAAAAGTGTATGTTTGCCCAGATTTTACTGGCAGTGGAGGGCTTAGACTATTAGAATGGCGGCAAAATCGGTAGCCATAAGGATATATCATTAATGCCCCAGGGCCCAATGGAGCAATTTCTTAGCTCCTCCCACTATTCCGGTGGAAATGCCGCCTATATCGAAGGGCTTTACGAGATCTACCTGCACGACCCAAATGGAGTTTCAGAGGAGTGGAGTGGTTTTTTTGACTCCCTTCCCCGGACTAATGGGTCAATAGCGCCTGATATATCGCACGACACAATTATTCAACACTTTGAGTTGCTTGGTCGGCGTCAAGCGCGACCAACAATTGCACCTGGTTCTGGTGGAATTCACCTAGAGCATGAGCGCAAGCAGGTTAAGGTTGTTCAGTTAATCAGCTCTTATCGTTTCCGTGGACATCAAAAAGCTAAGTTAGACCCCTTAGGGATTATGATTCGCGCGACTGTGGCTGATCTTGCGTTGCATTTCCATGGCTTAACTGAAGCGGATCTTGACACGACATTCCAAACCAGCCCCCTTTATATAGGTAAACAAGAAGCGACCTTGCGCGAGATAGTTGGTGCTCTTGAAGAGACCTATTGTGGTGACTTGGGTCCTGAATTCATGCACATCACTTCTTTTGCCGAGAAGCAGTGGTTGGCGCAACGTTTTGAGAGTGTTCGTTCCAAGCCAACCTATGGCGACGGTGCGCGTATTGATGTTCTTAATAGGCTGACGGCAGCAGAAGGGTTAGAGAAGCACCTCGATTCTAAGTATCCAGGCACTAAACGTTTTGGACTGGAGGGTGGAGAGAGTTTAATTCCTCTGCTTGATTGTTTGGTTAGGCGTTCTGGAGAGTATGGCGCTAAAGAAATTGTAATGGCGATGGCCCATCGGGGCAGGCTTAACGTCCTCGTTAACATTCTGGGTAAAAATCCCGCTGAAATGTTCGAAGAATTTGAAGGAAAACGCTTGGTTAACACCTCGGGTGACGTAAAGTATCACCAAGGTTTTTCCTCAAACGTGATGACCCCTGGTGGCGAAGTCCACATGGCGCTGGGTTTTAACCCGTCGCACTTAGAAATTTCTGGCCCTGTTGTTGTTGGTTCTGGTCGAGCCCGTCAAGATCGGCGCAATGACCCCACGGGTCAAAAAGTTGTGCCTATTTTAATGCATGGTGATGCGGCGTTTGCAGGGCAGGGCGTGGTGATGGAGACTTTTCAGCTATCCCAGACCCGAGCCTATAAAACCGGTGGTACCATCCATGTAGTAATCAACAATCAGGTTGGCTTTACCACCAGCCGCCAGGATGATGCGCGATCAACAGAATACTGCACTGATATTGCGAAGATGGTTGGCGCGCCTATTTTGCACGTTAATAGTGACAATCCTGATGCGGTGATGTTTGCCGCTATGTTGGCTACAGATTATCGATATGAGTTTGGTAAAGACGTGGTTATCGACTTGGTCTGTTATCGTCGTCGCGGACACAACGAGACTGATGAGCCATCATCTACTCAGCCTTTGATGTATGAAATTATTCGCAAGCATTCCACTACTAGGACGCTCTATGCACAAAAACTTGTGACTGAGGGTGTCCTTGAACAAGATCAAGCCAATGAAATGGCTAATGTCTATAGGGCAAGCCTTGATAAGGGTGAGTTCGTGGTACATAACTTGGTGCGAGAGCCAGACACTAGTTTGTTTGTGAATTGGTTACCTTATTTAGATCATGATTGGCGAGCGCCTGCAACGACAGCTATTGCGCTTAATGAGCTACAAGATATCGGCACTAAAATAACTTCAATTCCTGATGGGATTCAGGTTCAGCGGCAGGTAGCCAAGATTTATGACGATCGGCGCAAGATGGTAGGAGGGGCGTTACCTCTAAACTGGGGTATGGCCGAGCTTCTGGCGTACGGCACTCTCCTTCATGAAGGCTACCCTATTCGATTTACAGGTCAAGATATACGTCGTGGCACATTCTCTCATCGTCATGCGGTGGTGTTTAATCAAAAGGATGGCGATGCCTATCTTCCGCTGGCACATTTGTCGGAAGATCAGCCACGTTTTGATATTTATGACTCGGTGCTTTCAGAAGAGGCCGTGTTGGCGTTTGAGTATGGCTATGCGACAACTGCACCAGCCGGATTGATTATATGGGAAGCTCAATTTGGTGACTTTGCCAACGGCGCTCAGGTTGTGATTGATCAATTTATAGCCAGTGGCGAGCACAAGTGGGGTAGGTTATGCGGCCTAACTATGATGTTACCTCATGGGTTCGAGGGCCAGGGCCCTGAACACTCTTCGGCGCGGCTTGAGCGATTCTTACAGCTTAGTGCTGAGCATAATATGCAAATTTGCAATCCAACAACTCCAGCACAGATATTCCATTTGCTGCGCAGGCAAGCTATTCGTCCAATGCGCCGTCCTTTGATTATCATGAGCCCTAAGTGGATACTGCGCCATAAGTTAGCAACCTCATCGCTTGAAGAGCTTGCCCACGGCGAATTTTTCAATGTAATTGCAGGCACTACGGTTAAGCCTGCTGAGGTCAAGCGCGTCATCCTCTGTTCAGGGAAGGTCTATTACCATCTGTTTGAAGAGCATGAAGAAAGGGGTATTACTGATATTGCGCTCGTTCGTCTTGAGCAGTTGTACCCGTTCCCCGATCAGGAGTTAGATGCCGTTTTAGCACCTTATACTGGCTTAGAAAGTGCAGTTTGGTGCCAGGAAGAGCCTATGAATCAGGGCGCTTGGTATAGTAGCCAGCACCATATGCGTAATGCATTACAAAGATTGGACCCTAAGCTAAATCTCAACTATGCGGGCCGAATCGGCTCAGCCGCTCCTGCGAGCGGATATATGTCTGTTCACCTTGAAGAGCAGAAACAATTTATCGATAAAGCGTTGACCTTCGACGCTTAAACTAGGAATAGATTAATGGCTATTGAAATTAAGGCACCGACTTACCCAGAATCCGTACAAGAGGGGACACTGGCGGCTTGGCACAAGCAGCCCGGCGACAGCGTTGCTCGCGATGAGCTTATTGTTGATATTGAAACAGATAAAGTGGTCCTGGAGGTTGTTGCATCGGCTTCTGGCACCCTAACCAAGCTGCTTAAAGCTGAGGGCGATATAGTCCTTAGTAACGAAGTCTTAGCTCACATTGAAGAAGGTGAAGCGGCGGTATCTCCTGCAACAGTATTAGCTGTTCCTGAGCCTGATCATCAGGTGGGTGGTGCTTTGGTTAATCCGGCGGCAAAAAAACTAGCTGATGAACGTGATATTGATCTGTCGCAGGTTTCCGGCACGGGCAAAGGCGGGCGTATTACTAAAGAAGATGTCGTCAATTTTAGCCCTGCAGTGGTGTCTGTTGCGGCTGTAATCGTTCCGGCGGCATCAAAAGAGTCAGCAGCCCTAGAGCCTCTATTGCAAGACGGTGAACGAGTCGAGCGCCGAGTGCCTATGACTCGTATGCGCGCCCGTATTGCAGAGCGCCTTATGGATGTGACTCAGACAACCGCGTCATTGACTACTTTCAATGAAGTCGATATGTCAGCCATGATGAGCCTTCGCAAACAGTACCAGGACGAGTTCACTAAGATGCACAATGGCACTCGACTCGGCTTTATGGGCTTATTTGTCAAAGCTGCTGTAGAAGCGCTGAAGCGATTCCCGCTAGTAAATGCCTCTATTGACGGCTCCGATATCGTTTATCACGGCTATCAGGATATTGGCGTAGCGGTGTCAACCGAGCGTGGTTTGGTAGTGCCAGTTCTGCGGAATGCAGAAAATATGAGCATAGCTACGATAGAAAATACGATTAGCACCTATGCGGGTAAGGCCCGCGATGGCAAGCTCACTATTGACGAAATGACCGGCGGCCCCTTTACTATTACCAACGGCGGTGTCTATGGCTCGTTGATTTCAACGCCTATTCTTAATGCCCCCCAAGCAGCTATTTTGGGGATGCATAAGATTCAAGAGCGGCCCATGGCAGTTAACGGCGAAGTCGTGATTCGGCCGATGATGTATTTGGCATTGTCCTACGACCACCGCCTGATCGATGGCAAGGAAGCGGTACAGTTCTTGGTGGCAATCAAACAGTTGATCGAAGATCCTGCCAAGATTTTACTTGAGATTTAATCTGTAAATAAATGATATATATAGGTATATAGATGTCAGATAAGTATGATGTTGTTGTAATTGGTAGTGGCCCTGCTGGGTATGTTGCTGCGATTCGGGCTGCACAACTCGGGCTTAAAGCCGCTTGCATTGAGAAATGGAAAAACAATGAAGGAGCCGGTGTCAACGGTGGTACCTGCCTCAATGTTGGTTGTATTCCCTCAAAGGCGTTGCTAGACAGCTCTTATAAGTATCATGAAGCAGCAGAAGGCTTGGCGGTTCATGGTATCAGCACTGCGGGTGTTGAGATGGATATCCAAGCTATGCTTGGACGAAAAGACAAAATTGTTAAGCAGCTTACGGGTGGCATTGCGGGGCTGTTTAAAGCTAACGGCGTGACGGCACTCTATGGCACGGGCAAACTTCTTGCAGCTAAAAAGGTTGAATTGACCGACAACAATGGTGTTGTCTCTGTCATAGACGCAGAAAATGTAATTTTGGCTTCAGGCTCTTTGCCTATTGCCATTCCTGTTGCACCGGTAGATAACAACCTGATTCTTGATTCTACTGGAGCGCTGGAAATGGGCGAAGTACCAGAGCGTCTGGGCGTGATTGGTGCAGGTGTTATTGGTCTAGAGTTAGGCTCTGTCTGGGGTCGGCTAGGCTCTAAAGTGGTATTACTGGAAGCGCTTGACGACTTCTTGGCCATTATGGATAAAGCCATTGCAAAAGAATCTAAGAAAATCTTTACCAAGCAGGGTTTAGATATTCGTCTGGGTGCCCGCGTTACTGGTACGGAAATTAAAGGACGCGAAGTCGAGGTGACTTACAAAACAACGGCGGGTGAAGAGCTAAAGGAAACCTTTGATAAGCTTATCGTCTGCGTGGGTCGTCGACCATTCACGCAGGGGCTTCTTGCGCCAGGCAGCGGCGTTGATGTTGATGATCGTGGCTCCGTATATGTTAACGATTTTTGTGCAACTAATGCACCCGGGATATACGCTGTGGGCGATTTAGTACGTGGCCCTATGCTTGCTCACAAAGGGTCAGAAGAGGGCGTGATGGTGGCAGAGCGCATTGCCGGTCACAAGGCCCAAATGAACTACGATATTGTCCCTAACGTAATTTATACTCACCCTGAAGTCGCTTCTGTCGGTCAGACTGAAGAGCAGGTTAAGGCTGCAGGGGAGCCTTATAACGTTGGTACGTTTCCATTCGTAGCGAGCGGTAGGGCGTTGGCGGCAAACGACACTGACGGAATGGTAAAAATCATTGCTCATGCTGATACTGATCGCATACTGGGTTGCCATATTGTTGGGCCAAGTGCTGCTGATTTAACTCAGCAAGTCGCTATAGCCATGGAATTTGGTTCCAGTGCAGAAGACTTAGGTATGATCGTGTTTGGCCATCCCACATTGTCTGAGGCAGTCCATGAGGCAGCGTTGGCAGTTAATGGCGGCGCCATTCATATTCCAAATCGTAAGCGACGCTAGAAAAATTAACTTTTTGTGCCCTGGGCTATTTGCTGAATAGCCTAGAGTACAATACAACCTAAACATTAACAGGAATCTATGTATGAACCTGCACGAATATCAAGGCAAACAGTTGTTTGCTGAATATGGTCTGCCAGTGTCCAAAGGCGTTGCGGCAGAAACAGTTCAGGAAGCCGTTGCGGCGGCTGACATTATTGGCGGCAATCGTTGGGTGGTAAAAGCCCAGGTGCATGCTGGCGGTCGCGGCAAGGCTGGCGGCGTTAAGTTAGTTAGTTCAAAAGCTGAAATTCAAGAGTTTTCTCGCAAATGGCTAGGTCGAAACCTCGTTACCTACCAAACAGATGCTAAAGGCCAGCCAGTGAGCCGTATTCTGGTTGAAACCTGCACTGACATTGATCAAGAATTGTATCTTGGCGCTGTGGTAGATCGCGGCACACGTCGTATAATCTTTATGGCCTCTACTGAGGGCGGTGTAGAGATTGAAAAGGTAGCAGAAGAAACTCCTGAAAAAATACTGAAGGCGACTATCGACCCTCTAACGGGCGCGCAGCCTTACCAAGGACGTGATCTAGCGTTTAAATTGGGCCTAAAAGGCGTTCAGGTTAAGCAATTTGTCAGCATCTTTATGGGGTTGGCTAAATTGTTCAAAGAGAAAGACCTTGAATTACTAGAAGTTAACCCATTGGTTATCACCGATGAAGGCAATCTGCACTGCTTAGATGCCAAAGTCATTATTGACGGCAACGCCCTGTATCGTCAGCCACAGATCAAAGAAATGCATGATTCCTCCCAGGAAGATACTCGCGAAGCACATGCCTCTGCATGGGACCTTAACTACGTAGCCCTTGAGGGCGATATTGGTTGCATGGTTAACGGTGCTGGTTTGGCGATGGGCACCATGGATATTGTTAACCTGCACGGTGGTTCACCGGCCAACTTCCTTGATGTTGGGGGCGGCGCGACTAAAGAGCGTGTGGTTGAAGCGTTTAAAATTATTCTTTCAGACAGCAATGTTAAAGCCGTACTGATCAACATCTTCGGCGGTATTGTTCGTTGTGATCTGATCGCCGAAGGCGTGATCGGCGCAGTCCAAGAAGTGGGTGTGACCATTCCAGTGGTTGTTCGATTAGAAGGCAACAATGCGGACCTAGGAACTAAAAAACTGGCCGAATCTGGTCTTGCCATTATTGCTGCTACAAGCCTTACAGATGCAGCCCAACAGGTTGTTAAAGCCGCGGAGGGTAACTAAACATGTCTATCTTAATTAACAGTGACACCAAAGTTATCTGTCAGGGTTTTACTGGCGGGCAGGGTACCTTTCACTCAGAGCAAGCGATTGAATACGGCACAAAAATGGTTGGCGGTGTAACCCCCGGTAAGGGCGGCACAACGCACCTTGGACTGCCCGTGTTTAACACAGTGGCCGAAGCCGTTGCGGAAACAGGGGCAGAAGCCTCTGTTATCTACGTGCCGGCGCCATTTTGTAAAGACTCTATTCTTGAGGCTGCTTATTCGGGCCTTAAACTTGTAGTGTGTATTACTGAAGGCATTCCCACTCAAGACATGCTCGACTGTAAAGTCGTTTGCGACACCTTAGGCGTGCGCCTTATCGGGCCTAACTGCCCGGGTGTCATCACGCCAGGTGAATGTAAAATCGGCATTATGCCCGGTCATATCCATCTGCCAGGCAAAGTGGGCATTGTCTCGCGTTCTGGCACATTGACCTACGAAGCAGTCAAGCAGACTACCGACTACGGCTTTGGTCAATCTACCTGTGTGGGTATTGGCGGCGACCCGATTCCTGGGTCAAGCTTTATCGACATCTTGGCGCTGTTTGAAAAAGATCTAGCCACCGAAGCCATTGTTATGATCGGCGAAATTGGCGGCACGGCAGAAGAAGAAGCCGCAGCCTACATCAAAACCAACGTCACTAAGCCAGTTGTCTCTTACATTGCTGGTGTAACAGCCCCGGCAGGTAAGCGTATGGGCCATGCAGGTGCTATCGTTTCAGGGGGTAAAGGCACAGCTGATGAGAAGTTCGCAGCCCTTGAAGATGCCGGTGTTAAAACTGTGCGTAGCCTTGCTGAGATTGGTAATGGTCTGAAAGAAATTACCGGCTGGTAAGATTATTTGGCGGTTAAATAGTTAATAAAAAAAGCGGCCTGCGGGCCGCTTTTTTTATGCATAACTGAACAAAATTCAAATCATTCTTCACTGCTTATAATGCCTGTATATTGCGGTGGCGTGGGTCCTGAATATCTTTCTTTTGGAATACAGTAAACGATCGCTGCACCTAAGATGATTTTCACAATCGCTCCTGGCCAAAAGGGGAAAACCCCATACTCTAAAGCTTTTTCAAACCCGTATAAAAACGATAGTTGAGCAATTCCGCAGGTTAAAATTACCGCAGTTCCAATAGCCATGGCCGTTAAATTATCGACGAAGCTTTGCCCATAGCCGTTCTCTTGCAGGGCGCCACAGACATAACCGCCGACTAAAAAACCATACAAAAATCCGCCACTGCCTCCCATCAATGTTTCTATTCCCGACGCACCTTTTGCAAAAATAGGCAAACCCACTAATCCTAAAATCAAATAAAGTGCGATGGCAAGTAATCCTCTTTTTCGCCCCAGTACAAATCCTACGACCAGCACTGCAAGGCTTTGTCCGGTGATTGGGATTCCACCGCCTTTCCATGGAAAATCAAACGCAATCATTGCCCCTAGAGAAATGAATATCAGGGCTAAGCCAACCATCAAATTATCCCTATTAGTCATCATTAAAAAAGGCCTTTTGGTGTAACTTATGAATGAGTAGCGGGTGTTTTTAATTTGGGAGTCATGAGGTACTTGGATCCCAGCGCATAAATCATTAACCCAGCGAGCGCGATGGCCGAGGCTGTTGCTATGGACGTATTAAGCATGGCGTGTGCAGGTTGGGTTTGCGCTAAAAAGTCGATGCTCCACTCTGCGGCTAGGTAGTTGGTTAGATAGCCAAAGGCAAAGCCAACCCCGACAACACTGCCAAGGTAGGCCGTCAGGGCTCGATTGCCTAGCTCACGTTTGACTAGGCCCATGGTAGCGATGTTAGTGGCAGGCCCAATCAGCATAAAGACTAATGTGGCACCTGGGGATACGCCGGAAAATAACAGCCCAGCGGCAATAGGGGTTGAGGCTAGGGCGCAGATGTACATAGGTACGCCAATTAGAGCCATGACCACAAAGGCCATAAAGCCATCACCCCACTGGGCTAAAAATTCGGTGGGTACATAGGTTTTAACCACTGCGGCAATGCCCAAGCCAATCAGCAGCCACAGGCTGATATCTTTGATGAGATCGACAAAGGTGAACTTCATGCTGTCTTTTAGGCGAGTCGCCAGAGTTTCAGGCGCACTAGCTTCGACATTGGTTTGACTGCAGCAGCTTGGCTCGGGTTCTGGGGCTTTACTGGCACAGCACGATTGAACCAGCTCTGAGGTGATTGGCGCCGGCTCGTCTTTGTCGGCGCCTACCAGCAAACCAGCGGTGATTGCAGTGGAAATAGCGGCAATGGGGCGAATAACGGCCATAAATGGCCCTAGCATCGCGTAAGAGACGGTTACTGAGTCCACGCCTGTCTCTGGTGTAGATATCAGGAAAGAGGTGGTTGCGGCCTTAGAGGCGCCACTGCGGCGTAGGCCAAGGGCTGCTGGAATCACTCCGCAGGAGCAAAGAGGCAGGGGCGCTCCTAGAAGGGATGCTTTGACTGTGGCCATTAAGCCCGGTTCGCCAAGATGTTTAGCGAGTAGCTCGCTGGGCACAAAAGCCTTCATGAGCCCTGCAACGGTAAAGCCCATGAGTAGCCAAGGCGCTGACTCGATAAATAGACCGATAAAATGTTCAATTAAAGACATGCTTTTCTACCTATTTTGGACACTTAAAGCCCCTAAAATGGTGCAGTGGGTGGCCGGCTCATCGCCGCCACAGCAGGCATTGCTTAGCGTTTTTAATGACTGCTTAATCTTTTCCATTTCACCCAGGCGCTGATTAACCACTTGTATTTTATTGTCAACAAATTGCTTTACATCATGACAAGACTTGTCATCTTTGGTGACTTCTAATTCTAGTAACTGATGTATTTCGTTTAGCGTAAAGCCGACTTCTTTCGCGCTCAGTATAAAACTAATACGATACACGTCCGTTTCAGAATACAGACGATAACCAGAGTCAGTGCGGGTGTCTGGCGTAATTAGGCCGTGTTTTTCGTAGAACCGTAGAGTGTCTCTCGAGACGCCGGCTAGGCTCGCTAATGCACCAATTTTAAGCATCATATTTGCCTCCATGTCCTCAGCATAAAGGGTGGAGTATAGTCCAAGGTCAAGGGTCTTAACAAACGACCCTTTTTCTGATTAGAGCGCTAAGCGCTTTTGACGGTTGATTCTTTGTGCTGGCTGAATTGCAGAGCGGTATCAGCACCTAACGGTTGATTAAATAATGTGCGATCTCTACGGAAGTCTTGAGTGTTCACCCAGGGCTCTCGATTACCCTGTTTGGGGAATAGGTGCATCACTCGCTGCAGGTAACCTGCAGGGAAATCAGCGATCCAGTTTCGTACCGGCATGTCGAGCAAGTCTGCTGGTACTATAGGTACAACGCTCGTGGTATTGGTGTCAGCCATATGATTAAGCGTTTTGCAGACCCACTCTGCAGTTAGGTCTGCGCGCAGTGTCCAGGAAGCGTTAATGTAGCCAAAGGTGGAGACCATGTTGGGCACGTCAGAGACCATTAGTCCTTTGTAGGTCCAGAGTTTAGCAAAGTCTACAATATTTCCATCGACCGTTATCTCTGCGCCACCCATCATGACAAGTTGCAAGCCTGTGGCACTGACAATGATGTCGGCGTCAAGGTGCTCACCCGATTTAAGCTGAATGCCATTCTCTGTAAAGGTGTCGATATGATCAGTCACCACGGCGGCACTGCCATTTTTTATAGCGGTGAATAGGTCACTGTCAGGGACTAGACACAGGCGTTGGTCCCAAGGGTTGTAGCTGGGGGTAAAATGTTTGTCGACATCGTAGTCGGGACCGAGCTCTTTGCGCACCATATCAAGCAGTGTCTTTTTGACTTTCTCTGGGTTTTTTCGCGTGCGCTTGTAGATGTACTCTTGGAATCGCGTGTTGCGCAAGCGTGTTAGGGCATAAGCCCAGCTATGTGGCAGTAACTTGCGCAATCCATTGGCAAACCAGTCCTCGGAGGGCCGCGAGATAATATAAGTGGGTGAGCGTTGCAGCATGGTCACGCTAGCAGCTTTTTCCGCCATCGATGGTACTAGCGTAACCGCCGTTGCTCCCGAGCCGATGACAACGACCTTTTTATTTTCATAGTTTACATCTTCGGGCCAAAACTGAGGGTGTATAAGTTTGCCCTTAAAGGCGTCAGTTGTTGGAAACTTAGGGTCATGAGCCTGCTCATAGCTATAATAACCTGCACACATATGCAAGAAGTTACAGCTGATTTTTACCGACTTACCAGTGTCTGTCTGAGCTATGGTTAGGGTCCAAAGGCTAGTCTCACTGTCCCAATTAGCCCCAGTTAGCTTACTGTTATAGCGAATTTTTTCTTCAATTTTATTATCAGTGGCTGTCTCGCGGACATACTTAAGAATCGAAGGTCCATCGGCAATGGCTTTGGCGCTATTCCACGGTTTGAAACTATAGCCTAGAGTATGCATGTCACTGTCTGAACGAACACCAGGATAACGAAAAAGATCCCAGGTACCACCAATAGCAGTACGGCTCTCCAAAATTAGGTAGTTATGGTTTGGGCACTTCTTAGTGAGGTGGTAAGCGGCGCCAATTCCTGAGAGGCCAGCACCAACAATGACGACATCAGTATGCTCAATTTGCATTTTTATAGTTATCTCTCGATTTTTATCGTTAGTAGTTTAAAGGCTTTTTATTTCTCATCAGTGTTAGAGGTATCTGAAACAGCGGAAATACCCTGTCATAGTTCATAGGGAACAGTCGCTGCGACAAATCCATAAGCTTGGCATCTGCACCAACAAAAATGCGCATACGGTTCTTAAGCACACCTTTCAGGATGATATTAGATGCTCGACTCGGATGCATGCCGTTATTGCGGAAGAAATCTGCCATTTCCTCCTGGGTGGTCCCTACGCCTATAAGCTTGCCCATCATTTGCTGCATTGGATTGACGGCGTCTTCGCGCTTATTCATACGAGCATTGGTGACAATGTTGGTACCAATGTGGCCGGGGTGTACGCAGTGTATTTGCACGTTACTGTCTTTGAGTTCCTTGGCTAGGCACTCTGTAAAGCCGCGCACAGCAAATTTTGCAGTGTGATAAACCGACTGATTGGGTACAGTAATCATGCCAAAAATTGAGGACGTATTGATTAGGGCCGCTTCAGGCCGTTGTTGCAGGTGCGGCAAGAAAGCGCGAGTAGAATTAATAACACCCTGCAAGTTGATGTTCATTACCCAATCCCAATCTGTCTCAGACATACCCTCAAAGGTAGAGTCGACGGTGACTCCCGCATTGTTAAAGACCAAGTCCACCTGTCCGTGTTGCTCTAGCACTTCAGCGGGTAGGGCCTCAACGGCCGCTTTATCTGCAACATCCAGAACATGGGCGGAAATACTAACGCCATAGTCTGCCATCATGGTGTGAGTTTCGGTTAGAGTCGTTTCATTAATCTCGCAGATAGCGATATTAGCGCCAGCTTTTGCCAGTAATATGGCTAGGTAACGTCCCATGCCTGATCCGGCACCAGTGATCACCGCAACCTTGTTTGAAAAACTTCTCATTAAATAGCTACCCTCATTTTTATAGTTTTATACGATTAGCTTTATGCAAATGATAGAGCTATTGCGGTATAGCCCTTTCAGATAACAGGGTTATATTATTATGGCGTAGGCTATGCCATTTTGTAAACCGTCTATTTAAACCTGCTTTAACAGTATATTTAACACAGTAACCGCTTTCATTAAGCTTACTTGAAATTTCGTGAGCGTATGATCGTTTTATAGAGTAGCTCACTGCAGTCGGTGGGCTTTTGGCTTAAAAGACCTGCTAGTTAAGATGATGGCTTTCTCCACGCGCTCTTAAGTATGTACCAGATCCTGGTCACCAGTGACCACTTATCCTAAGATTGTGCAAATAGTAGAGTAGAGTTTTCTTGGCCCAAACCGGCGAAAAGGATCACTAGTTGGGTAGCCACTAGTATCCGGCTTGTTCCCCATCTGATGTCGCCTGTTTGAATTGGTTGGCCAGTTGACGGGTTGCATTACTCAGTAGCGCTGCATCTACCCCCACACCGACAAAGTTAGCTCCTTTTTCCACATAGCGTCGAGCCAGTGCTTCATCTACTGCCAAAATTCCCGCCGCTTTACCCGCGGTGAGTATGGTTTCAAGTCCGCTTTCAATGGCGGAGACCACATCGGGGTGGCCTGGGTTTCCGATATGACCCATTGATGCAGATAAGTCAGAGGGTCCAATAAATACCCCGTCGATGCCTTCAACGGCTACGATCTCATCAAGATTTTGCAGAGCCACTTTTGTTTCTACCTGCACGAGGAGGCAGATTTCTTCGTTAGCTCTGTGCAAATAATTGTCTACACGATTCCAGCGAGCGGCGCGGGACATTGATGTTCCTAGCCCCCGAATTCCATCGGGGGGGTAGCGCACATCCTGAACAAGTTGTTTAGCCTGATCAGCGCTATCTACCATGGGTACCAGTAATGTTTGCGCCCCGACATCCAGCAGTTGTTTAAGCAGAGCAGTGCGCCCCTCGGCGGGGCGAACAATGGCGGGCACGTTATATGGGGCGATGACTTGGAGATGATTGTGTACATCGCGCACACTATAAGGCGCGTGCTCAGCATCGATTAATACCCAGTCAAAACCTGCGCTGGCACCGATTTCGGCACAAATGGTGTCGGGCAGGCCCATCCACAATCCGTACTGTGGTTGGTCGCCCTTTAAAGTCTGCTTAAAGTAATTTATGGGTAGGTCCATGCTTAGTTACCTTACTGAAAAGTGTCGCCACTAGGGAAGCTTAGTTGCGCAAACTAAACGAAGTGACAGGAAATTCCGCCCAATGGGCCGTAGTCGGCGTGAACAGTGTCACCGGCCTTGACGATGATGGGCCTGATAAATGAGCCGGACAATATAACCTGGCCGGGCTCCAGCGCGATGCCGTGTGGTGCGAATCGTTTGGCCACCCAACATATCCCATTGGCGGGGTGGTTTAGAACCCCGGCCGCCAAACCGGTCTCCTCCAATACACCGTTGACATAGCAGAGCGCACCACACCATCGTAAGTCCATTTCTTGCGGCCTGATCGGGCGGCCACCCATAACAATGCCAGCGTTGGCGGCATTGTCGGCGATGGTATCGAAAATCTTACGCGTGTATCCGGTTTCCGGGTGAACCCGGTGGCTGCGCGCTGAGATCAGTTCCAGCGCCGGGACTACATAGTCAGTGGCGTTGAGCACATCGAACATAGTGACATGCTCACCTTCAAGACGGTCTTTCAGAACGAAGGCAAGTTCTACTTCTATTCTTGGATCGCTGAAGCGGGCCGTCTCGATATCGGCGCCATCCTCGAACACCATGTCATCCAAGAGCACACCGTAATCTGGTTGGTCGATCTTCATTGTATTCTGCATGGCGCGGGATGTGAGTCCAATCTTATAACCGATCACCCGTCGGCCATCGGATACTTTGCGGTCAACCCACTGTTTCTGGATAGCATAGGCCTCATCCATAGTCATGTTTGGATGGGTGAGCGTAATCGGGTCGATCTGCCTCCTGTCGATCTCTGCTTGATGGAGATCGTTCGCGGCTTTGTCAATATCAGCATCACTTAACATAGTGTCTGGCCCTTTTGTGAACCCCTGCTCTGGCTATGGGAGATAGTCGCGGAGGTTATTTTTATTGTACTTCAGTATGGCGGGTAATTCCGACATTTCGAAGGATATCGCCAGCCCCTGTCGATCAGAGAGCGGTTGCAAAAAGGCATTCAGGGCCTCGAAGATACTGTCAGCAGCCTGCTTTTTAGCCTCGTCTGATCGGCCTGCACCGATTTTGATTTGTAAATGTAAGAAACCAAAATTAGGGTTCCCGTCGGCGATTAGAAAGTGTTCGCATCGGTGGGCGCGGCAGCGAATTCCTGCCAGCGGAAACAACTCGGTCTCCACAGCCGCTGCACTGAGTGTTTTCAGAAGTACTGGAATATCAATAGATTCATCCAGATTCGCAGAGTATTCCAATATACAGTGTGGCATCAGTGGGGCTCCTTATTTTACTGGAAAGATAGCGTTTATCTGGCCGGTACCCGAACTGCCGAAATAGGGTGTGACAACCTCTACTTTTCCCTGATATTTATCCCATCCGAGGCAACCGAGTAGCATGGCAGTGTCATGCATGAAGCCCTCGCCATGGCATTTATCCGCATACTCTGGCAATAGGGCTGTAAAGGTTTCCCATTCCCCGTTCTCCCACATCTTCACGACGCGCTCATCCATTGCTTGTAAGAAGGGTGACCAGACTTTAAATGAGTATTGGTCTGTGACGCCATTTTGAGCGAAGCGATGAGATAGTGAGCCAGAGGCGAATACGGCAACGTTCCCGTCGTAGTTTTCCTCTACGGCTTTGCGTACCGCCTGCCCCAGTAGAGCACTGGATTCCAAATCGTGCACTGTGCATAGAGCAGAGACAGAGATAATTTTGAAAGCGCGATCCTCATTCATATAGCGCATGGGGACGAGAGTTCCATATTCTAATGGAAGGGTAGTGTCGGAGTGCGCCCTGGTGTGCACGCCCGCCTCGATAGCTGCCTGGGCGATACTCTCGCCTAACTCTGTGTTGCCGTCGTATTCGTAGTCCATATTTTTAATGAAATGAGGTAGTTCGTTGCTGGTGTAACAGCCTTTGAAGTGTGCCGCATTATTAATATGGTAGCCAGAGTTCACCAGCCAGTGGGTGTCGAAGACCACAATTGTATCAACACTTAGCTCGCGGCAGCGCCGGGAAATTTCCTTGTGCCCCTTAATTGCAGCTTCACGACAACCCTTATTCGGGCCGTCTAACTCGGAAAGATACATGGATGGCACGTGGGTTATTTTTGCTGCTAAAGCTATGTTACCCATAATGAATCTCCGTAATGTGAAATAGTGCCTATGTGGCTAGCGCCCTAAAACTGGGATTTTGTGAGTGCCATGAGCGACACAGATATTCTTTGTTTCCATGTAGAAGTCGAAACTGAAATCGCCGCCATCGCGACCGATGCCGGACATTTTGACGCCGCCAAACGGAGAGGGGAGGTTGCGATTGTTCTCTGAGTTTATCCATAGCATGCCGGATTCTACCTGTCTGGCCATGCGCATTGCACGGCCCGTGTTCTCTGTCCAGATATAGCCGGCCAAGCCGTAGATAGTATCGTTCGCAATCTCAATAGCTTGCTCTTCGGTGTCGAAGGATATAGCGGTAAGAACCGGGCCAAAAATCTCTTCCTGGGCAATGCGCATGTTGTTTGTAGCCTGGGTGAAAAGCGTAGGGGCTATATAGTTGCCCGCTCCTAAATCTTCTCTGCGCTCACCTCCTGCAGCAATGGTCGCCCCGTCTTTTCGAGCAATATCCATATAGCTCATCACCTTTTCATAGTGGCCCGTATGGACAAGTGGTCCCACCTCGGTGTCCGGGTCGAGCGGATGACCAACTCGCAGGATCTTTATCCGTTGCTCCAGGGCATCGATGAATTTTTGTTTAATACCACTTTGTATCAATAAGCGACTCGACGAAGTACAACGCTGGCCATTAAGACTGTAGATCATAAATACGACGGCATCCAGGGCGCGATCGAAGTCGGCATCGTCAAATACGATCACCGGGTTTTTGCCACCCAACTCAAAGTGCACGCGTTTCAATGTCTCCGCTCCCTGGCGCATGATATGGCTGCCAGTTGCTCCTTCGCCCACCAACCCCACAGCCTTTATTGCAGGGTGTTCGGTGAGCCGCTTTCCGGCTTCTTCTCCCAATCCATTAATAGTGTTCCAAACCCCGTCGGGTAACCCTGCCTCTTTGCTAATATTAGCCAATAGCATTGCGCTCAAAGGCGTCAACTCAGCAGGCTTGTGCACAATGGTGCAGCCGGCAGCCAGTGCTGGCGCAATTTTCCAGGTGGCAAGCATGAAAGGCGTGTTCCAAGGGGTAATAATTCCCACAGGGCCAATTGGGCTGCGAATGGTGTAGTTAGTGTGCTCTTCCTGATGCAAGGATAAACCGTTTTGTGCTTCAGGAGCTTTGTCAGCAAAGAAGCGGAAGTTTGCTGCACCGCGAATTGCGGCTTGTTTCATAAAGCGAATAGGCTGACCACAGTCCATGGACTCCACCAGTGCAATTTCGTCGGCATGCTCAACAATTTTGTCGGCAAATTGATTCAATACTTTCTTCCGTTCGGCACCGGGGAGGTCGCGCCAATCGGCAAATGCTGCCTCTGCGGCTTCACAGGCTCGGTCCACATCTGCGGCTGTCCCAGCTACCACAGAGCCCAGAGAGCTGTTATCGACTGGAGTTGTGTTGTCATAGGTGGCAGCTCCCGCGGGCAACACTACTCGGCCATTAATGAAATGCCCTGTGGTCGTGGCTTTGAACGGTTGCAGATACTGATTAGCCCTGCTTATGTTTTCTGAAAATTCGGACATGAGCGACTCCAAGGATCAAACTCAAAACAATGTAACATGTTAACAAATGATTGAGCGAAAAACAATGTAACGTGTTAACAAATATATGCACAAGACAATATCACTGCCAAAAAGATGCTGTCTTAAGGTCTTAGGGGCATTCAAGGTGTAACTCTTAGGTCGATGTAAATGATTTTAATACTAACTACACGGAGCGAGATGTACTGCCTGGTTACGCGCTGCAGGGGTGCGTAACCCATGGGGCATTACACTGAAGGCACCTCCGCAGGGTATTTGGCACGCGCGGGTGGTTACTCATATTCAAGGTGCGCGCTGGCAGTTTCGGGATCGCAGTTTGCGGTGGGAAATTCACGTTTATCAGTGAGGTTGTAGACACCGTGTATCGAAAATGGTCTCGCCAGATATACCGGGTCCTCTACCAGCGCTTCTACGAACATTCTGGTGCCGCCCAGTTTCCTGCCGTTGGTCAGCGTGTAGCGCTCGGTCAGCTTCTTTTGGGTACTTGAATCCAGTCCATAATCTATACCCCAGCGAGTGGCCGGAAACCCAGTGGTTTCAACAATCAGGCTGCCAAACTCATCGAACCTACCGCTGGAAAAACCTACCGGGTTGGGTCTGTAGTCAGCCGGCTTGTTACGGCCATCAAGCCATATAACACGCTGTTCGGTTTCCTTGCCTTCTGTTTTGACTACGATACGATCCTCATGGCGAGTCCAGTTCCGGGCATACACATCGAAGATGATTTGCGGTGCTCCGTATTCCTGGCAGGTAAATGCGGGGTCATCTTTAGAATCATAGGCCGCGTAATTTTCTTGTCCTTTCTGTGACAGTGGCCATGGGTGGGTTAAGCCCATACCCAAGACGAGGATTTCATCCAGAGTCAGGTAGTATTCCCAAGTACCGCTGAAATCTTTGGAAGTAGTTACGCCGTATTCGCCGAATACATTCGTCTTTTCTTTGCTGGTATCATCGCTCTCGCCGGCTGTTACAGGCGTTGGTGTTTCTGCACCTCCAACGGGTGGAAGAGAGGTACCATCGGCGAGGATTACCCGATTGTACAAACCTGATTTTTTTTCCGGGCGGCGCTGCGCATTTTTACGGTTGGGGAATACCTTGAACGTGACTTCATCGCCGACTTTAATGGTATCTTCCATCCACCCATTTTTGACCAGGTCGACGATGGCAGAGCCGTCGAAGGCCCAGATTTCATTGACGCCTTTTTCATTGACTACCTCAAGAACGTACCTGACGTGTGGATTCCTCCATCGCATGGCCATCACCGTACCTTTAACGCTGATCTCGGTATCAAGGTCGAAGGCGGTGCGGGAGTGGTGAGCCTGGACGGTTGTCAGCGGCAGTAGCAGTATTAGTAAGAAGTACTTGAGCATAATAAACCTCGCGTTAAAATTTTTATTGTAGGCCTTTGGCGGGAGCTTAAGCGAGAGGCAAACCCCCGAGGAGCTTTCGTGCTGGGTTGCTGGGGGAAAGCTCCGGTGGCCTGTTATTTCAGTTCGAGCAGACCCGCCTATTCGTACTCTAGGTGAGCGCTAGATGCCTCTGGATCGCAACTGAACGGCACGTATTCATGCGCCGGCGCGAGGTCGTAGACGCCCCAGGTCTTGACCGGCTTGCTCAGGTATACCGGGTCTTCTACCACCATTTCGAAAACCATACGGGTATGCCCGGTTAGTGGGCTGCCGTTAGTTAGGTTATAACGTACAACGACACGTTTCTGGTCGCTAGAATCAAGCCCGATAATGTTACCCCATGGAGTGGAGGTATAGCCCGTAGTTTCTACTGTCAGGGTACCATTTTCGTCGATGGTACCTGTGGAAAACCCGATATCGGAGGGCACAAAGTCAGCGGGTTTTTTTCTGCCGTCCAGCCAAATAGTACGATTTTGGTTTTCGGCTGACATCTCAGTTTCCACTTCAATCCTGTCTTCAAACCGCACCCAGTTGCGTGCCCATACCCAGAAGACAAGCCGTGGATGGCCAAAATTGACACACTTATAGAACGGGTCGTCCTTAAGAGCAAAGTTGTCGACTTGTTCCTGCCCTGCGGCAGAAAGGGGCCAGTGTCGTGGTGGATCAAAGCCGCCAGTTTTCCCCTCTTCATTGTTGACGAAGAAATGCCAGTTGCCACTAAAATCATGGGTGCCGGGAGTATCCATGATTTTGTCACTATACTCACTCTCTCGCTCGGCTTCCTCATCACCATCGGCCTTAGGTGCATCTTCTGCCGGATTCGCATCCAATACATTGCCATTGGCTTGGATGATACGCACCAGTAAGCCCGATTGCTTCTCAGGTGGCCGTGAGGCGTTCTTATTGTTCGGATTGCCGACCATGGTTACCGCGTCGCCAACCTGCACTGTATCTTTTTTCCAGCCGACTTTAACATAGGCAGAAACTGCGAAGCCCTCGAATTGCCAATTTTCCTTAACACCTTGCGCATTAATGGACTCAATTTTGTAGTAAGGGTGTGGATTTCTCCATAGCACTTTGGTCACAGTACCTTTGACGGATATTTCCTGCTCTGAGTTATAGGGGGCTCTGGAATGGTGGGCTAGCGCTATACTCGAGAATAGAAAAATACATAGTATGGCTATTAATCGTTGCATGATAGTTCCTACTGGTTATTGTTTATATCGCCAAGGGTGTTATAGAGGCGGACGGCACAAGTGTATGTGCCATTGTCGACAAATAAAACATCCCAGACCAGTTATTTTCGCATCATAACTTAGGACGAAGGGGTACAGGCAGGCATATATTAAATCGTTCCGTGATGCGAGACATTGCCGTCTAGTAGTTTTAACGTATTGAATTTAATCTAAATGGATTGGGTAGCAGGGGCGATTGAGTTTACGTGGCCGAGTGTTCAGCGAGGGCCATCATTTTGTCCATGGAATCGACTATTTCACCAGCAGATTTTCGTAGCAACGCCAGATACTCCTTGGCCACCTTATCGTTAAAACAGCTGGAGAAAATGGAGAGGCCTATAACGCCGATGATCTGGTGGTCACTTTTAATAGGGATGGCCATATGGGTAGATTCACCACGGTTGCCAACGCGTAGGCCGTAACCTCGATCTTGCACCGCGGCTATGTAGCGCTTTATTTTGGAATCGCTCTCAAGAATGCAGTCCTCCTGAACCTCCTGGTCACGAAGTGCTTGAAGAATGTTCTGTAACTGGGTTTCTTCACAGAAACCCAAATACGCCTGCCCCATAGCGGTGCTGAATAAGTTGAATCGCTTATTAACTGTGGAACCTTGCATTACAAACTCTGAATAAGGGCGGGTAGAATATTGAACAACGATGGTGTTGTAATCTAATATGCCGATAGCGACGGGCCACTTAACCTCTCGGGTTATTCTCCTTGCCACCGGTGTACCGACCTGTAGCAACCATGCTTCTTTACCGTAGCCTGACGACAATGACAGCACCTGCTCTGTGAGCATATAGACACTGCGATCAATATCTTTCCCCACATACCCACAACTTATCAGCGTAGCGAGTATGCGGTGTACGGTGGGCTTGGGAAGCCCGGTCGCCCGGTGGAGGTCGCTAATTGTAGACAGTCTATGCTGATTCATCGCACTCATGATTGAGAGCGCTCTGGCAATTGGTTCAATCACATCGGATGAGGGCATGAGGAACGGGATCTCGGTAGACAGTTATTTAGCAAGGCCCTGTGAGTAAGGTTTATAGTTAAGCCCAGTATAAAAAAATGTTTCGCAATATGGAACGCTTTTGTGATTTTTTTACTCAAACAGCCTGTTTTTGCTCGAAACTAGAAGCGATAGTTGGTTGAATGGGTGAAAGAGCCCGCGAAATTACGGGTTTGTTATTCCGTAAGACGAAATCCGAGGCTCGAACCGTACATCCTTTATTAAACGGTGTGATTAAATACCTGAGCAGTAAAAGCCCAAGAAGGTGTGCAAGAGATGAACTTAGCCGGAGAGTATTTATGAAAACCATATCCCATGTATTCGCTTTTGTGTGGTTGCTTGCAATTACTCTTTCAGCGCATGCTCACCATTCCGCAGTCGTATTCGATTTCGACAAAAGCATCAGTGTTACAGGTACCGTTACCCGTCTGTTATGGCGTAGCCCCCATGTCGCCATTAACCTGGAACTGGTCAATGAAGCGGGAGAAACTGAGATTTGGAAGTTAGAATCCTATGCTATTAATTCGCTGGTTGGACGGGGCTGGAAAAAAACCGACGTTAAAAAAGGCGAGGTTATTACCGCACAGGTCAATCCGCTGAAAAGTGGCAAGCCCGGAGGCGTATTGCAGTGGGTAACTCTAGCAGACGGACGAGTATTGCCGATCCACAAGGATTCACCGAACGGGAATAAGGAGGTCAAGGTCGATGTCAGCACCCAGAGTACGATATACGTCAGCACGGAGTCAGCTGAAGACCTAGCGGTGCGCCGTAAGGCTGCCTTGGAGCGGGAGAAAAAATGGCGACCAGCCACTCTGCCGCTGATCAATAATGTCGGTGGCCCAGGAGCACTGGATCCGGAAGCACTAATCAAGAAGCGCTCGGCAGCACCTTTTGACATGACAGGTGTTTGGGAGTTCCGCGTCGAAGATGAGCGGTCAGCCAAGCCCGGCGTTAATCCCTGGGATTTCTACCCTATCCCCAAGCTTATGCCAAAAGCACAGGCCACTTTGGACGAATACCGCGCGGTGATAGCTCAAGGTAAGCGTGGAATGGATCCGCATGCACGCTGTTATCCGCCGGGGCAGCCAGCACTGATGACTCGATTCGGGGCCTTTATGGCAATTCAGTTGCCCACTGCAGTCTATATTGTCCACCGTTTTAATAACAGCTTCAGGACTATTTTTCTCGATGGCCGCGGTCATGTTAATGAAGATATTCGCCAGGAAACCTATAACGGTGATGCCATCGGTCGGTGGGATGGCGACTCTCTCAAGGTGGACTTAGTGGGCTTCGGCTCGCCGGAACATTGGATCATGGATGGCATTCAGGTTAGCGAGCAATTTCGTATGACGGAGCATATCGAAATGTTGAATGAGGGCAACACTTTAATGATTGAGATGATATTTGTTGACCCAGAGAACTGGGTGGGTGAATGGAAGCACACCAAATTCTATGATCGTCTGTTGAACATGGATATCGAAGAGGCGACCTGTATTGCCGAACTTGATAATTCGGCGTTACCGGGGCTGTGATTAACTGGTCCGTCAGGCGATCGAAGCTTTCGTTGTTATTGAATGTTTAATTTATCGTGAGAAGTAAAAGTTTGAAAGTAAACTAGGTGGTGCCAAGTCCACTGCGCAAAAGAGAACACTCTAGCCTTTTATGTTTCGTAAAGAGGAATAGGAATGCGTGTTTGTTGTGAGTTCAGAACATTTGAAGGAAGATTTAAAAATCGTTAATTGAATAACTTAGTAAGGGCCTATTGTGAAATTGGCAAGTATTACATATCAAGGAATTGATCGGATTGTTGCGGCAGTAGATGAACGACGTGTGGTGGATATCGCCGACGCATTTGCCGCAGTATTCGATGATCGCGTTAGCGCTCCAGGTGACATGCTCGAGCTGCTACAAGGGGGAGAAGAAGTCTTGTCTCAGATCTCGGAGGCGGTCGATGCAGTGCGAAAATCCTCGGATACAGTGGAGATGATTTTCCAGTCCGATGTATATTGGCATGCGCCGATTCGCAACCCAGGCAAGGTTTGCGGTCTCGCCATGAATAACTCCGCGAGTAACAAACGTAAGATTATTGCGCCAGAACACCCCGCCTTTTTCCTGAAGCCAGCCTCGTGCCTGATTGGGCATAAAGAACCTATCGTCATCAGGAAATACTATGGCAGCGTACACCCCGAACCAGAGCTTGCAGTAATTATCGGCAAACAAATGCGCGATGTTCCCGCTGTTGATGCGATGGACTATGTCGCAGGCTTCACTGTCATGAACGATCTGACGGGAAATGATATGCGTGCGGAAGACCTATTTCAATATTGGGCTATCTACGGCAAAGAAGATAATCCCAATGAGACGCGTCGAGTCCAACAAAACCTCTCGTATGCGGGTCGTTATAAGGGCTGCGATACGTTTGGCGTACTAGGCCCTTGGTTAGTTACCCAGGAGGAGATTTCAAACCCAGATGATCTCGCCGTTGAGTGTCGCGTGGGTGACGAGATAATCGCCGAGGACAGTACGCGGTACTACAATTACAAAGTGAGCGAAATACTCAGCTTTATTAATCAGTTTCATACACTGCATCCTGGTGACGTGGTGTCATGCGGCACGGCGTTTAAGCCTGCGAAAAACCGAAAATCTATTCATAATGCTAACTTTCAAAAGGTTCCAGGGCCAGTGTCAGTTTCCATTGAAGGTCTCGGTGTCCAGCAGAACCCAGTAATAGTTGAGGACAGAGAGATAGGTGAATGGCGCTTGAATTAGAAGATATTGCCCGCCTTGAAGCTCGGCTGGCAATTGAAGATCTAAATACCGATTTTTATCACTACCTTGACCACAACAAGGTCGACCTGCTAGTGGGGCTTTTTACCGTTGATGCACGCTACATACACGGCAGCCGTGTTTCTGTTGGGGCCGATCAGATTCGCGACTTATTTGATACTCGCTCATCCGCGGGTGTGAGAACAACCCGGCACCTCTATAGCGGTCTGAAAGTTGACTTGATAGAAACGGATAGAGCGCGGGGTACGAGTGTCTGTATGACGTTCGCGAAGAATGCTGCGCCGCCGATCACCCCGGCAATGCCCTATCTGGTTGCGGATTTTTTTGACGATTATGTGCGCGAGGGTGATGGTTGCTGGCGCATAGCAAAACGGCGAATAGAGCGAATATTTCTCGACCCTTCAAACAAAGGCCCAGTGGGCGAAACGAACAAAGTCTAGGGCTGCAAAATGCATTTCCTGGCAGGAGAGAACAATGAACACAGCTATGGTGTGTGCGTCGCACAGTCCACTTCTGCACTGCTACAGTAAAGAACCCGACAGCTGGGGCGCCTTACAACAAGCTTTCAAAGACACCGCAGCTGTGATTGAGAAATTTGACCCGGAACTTGTGATCGCATTTGGATCCGATCACTTTAATGGTTTCTTTTTGAAGATGATGCCAGCTTTTTGTGTGGGCGCCAAAGCGGAAGCGGCTGGCGACATTGGTGGCTACCCAGGTCCGTTGAACGTACCTCAGGATATTGCATTCAGTGTTGTAGAGTTCTTGCGGATCAATGATATCGACCCCGCGATTTCGTATCAGATGACGATCGACCACGCTTTTTCCCAGACGATTGTTGATATGTTGGGCGGCCTTGAAAAACGGCCTGTCATACCTGTATTCATAAACTGTATCACCACACCCTTTGTTCCCTTTAAGCGTAGTAGGTTGATGGGCGAGGCGATTGGCCGGTTTACCCAAACACTCAATAAGCGCGTTTTGTTATTAGGGTCTGGCGGTATGTCGCATCACCCCACCAGATACTATCCAGCGTATGGTGAGGGAGAGGAAGAGGTTCAGGCTTGGCAAATGTCTGGTGGCGATGCGCCAACTTCATTGACGCCAGCAGAATGGCTAGAGCGGCTGGAGGTTATGCACCACGAAGGAGCTGATATGATAGCGCGGGGGGAGCGCACAGCGAAAGATATGCGTCTGAACGCAGATTCTGATCAACTATTTCTCGACACTTTGGTATCTGGGGATATTGAGGCCTTTGATACTTGGGATCAGTATAAATTGATTGAAAAAGCGGGTATTGGTTCTATGGAATTACATGCCTGGATAGCCGCTGCTGCCGCCCATAAATCTGCGGGTGGATCAAACCCTGTAGTAGATATTTACGCCATCGCCCCGGAGATCGGTATCGCGGCGGGAATTGTGCACGCTCTTTAAAGGAATCACGGTAATGGGTGTAGGTGAGCAGTTGTTATGTCGGGCTTAGTCGCTAGTGTGGAAGAACCCTCTGTGGAGGATCTAGTTAGAGCCACCGACACATTCAGGGTAACCCAGCTTCTTGTCATAGTGTCCGCCATCTGCCTGAACATGCTCGATGGTTTTGATGTCACAGCAATGGCATTTTCTGCCCATCAAATCGGCATGGACTTGCAACTTAGTCCGAACAGCTTAGGTATCGTTTTCAGCGTGGCGTTGGCCGGTATGATGCTGGGCGCAATTTGTGTGGCTCCACTATCAGATCTCTATGGTCGACGCACACTCATTCTCGCCTGTAGCGCGGTGGTGGGGGCAACTACTATTCTCACAGCCTTCTCCTCGTCCATCTGGGAACTCATTATCCTCCGAGCCATCACGGGGATTGGGGTGGGGGGTGTGCTTGCCAGCCTCTGTGCAATGGCTGCAGAGTACAGTCCGGCAAAATCCCGCAGTCTGGCAGTCGTATGTGTAACTGCCGGTTATCCCTTGGGGGCCACCGCGGGTGGTTTTATCGCCGCCACCCTT
>JABILI010000056.1 GCA_018654575.1 Porticoccaceae bacterium | reverse complement strand
TACTTGCTGAAGTTTTAGTCGCTGTTACGATGACTTCTTCAATCTGAGCCGATGCCAAACTTGCGCCTGTAGCTGCGAAGCCAGCGGCGATAACGGATACTACCGCGCGGTTTACTTTAGTTTTACGAAACATATGCTTCTCCCCAATGTAGAATTAAAATTCGACGTAATACGTGACTTCAATAACACTAAATATCACTAAATATCACTATACAGTTTATTTTATGTTTATTATAGCGCCCTCAACAGTATAGACTTATTTCAGTAACGCACCACGATAGTCGCTTAGTCATAGTGCGTATACAAATTAAAAACTTAAGTATATTGATAATTATTTTTTATAAATGCTGGATTAAATTAACCTAAAGGCCGGCACAAGCGGTGTAACTGGGGCTATTTATCAGCTTTTTAGGGATATATTTATCAAGCTTATAATCCATATAAGACAATAAATTGACTCATTGAGTTGTTCCTACATTATGCGAGCTTGATTTTTCCGGGAGAGATGACAATCCTTTTGCTCTTATAAAGAGTCCCCAAAGCTTGCTTATATTTTTTCTTAGACACTTTAAATGCGCGGTGAATAGCGTCAGGGTCACTCTTATCTGTCAATGTAGACTCTCCGCCTTGCTCCGTTAAATGCCGGATGATTTGCTCAGACAGATCATGATCCCCTTGCAGTGAGGCCTGTGATATTAACAAATCAATTTTCCCGTCATGACGAACCGTCTTAACGAACCCGGGGAGCCGCTCTCCAATCTTTAAGGGTCGATAGGCATCAGCGCGAAATAAAAGGCCAAGATATTTACCATCGATAACGGCTTTGTAACCTAAATCTGTTCGGCCAGCAATTTGTAAATTAACGGCCTGGGTCGATTTTAACCAGACTGGCGTTTCATCTAGATGGTGACTTAACTTTGTTGAAGCGGCGATACGATCTGACTGTTCATCATGATAGACATAGACGACATAGGAATACCCGACTTCCATTGGTTTTTGCTGCTCGTTATAGGGCACCAGTAAATCTTTGGGCAGCCCCCAATCCATAAAAGCGCCGGCATGATTTATATCAACAACCGTTAGCATCTCGCAACTACCTACCTCAACCTTTGGCGTCTCTGTGGTCGCTATCAGTAAATCGTCTGAATCAAAATACAAAAAGACGCTCAACCAGTCGCCTATTTCGCACCCATCTGGCACGTAGCGTTTTGGCAGTAAAATAGTATCCAGGTCATCGCCATCGAGATAGACACCGAAATCTACCTGCTTAACAACTTGAAGTTGGTTGAACTTGCCGACTGTGACCATAGGAATAAACCAAATAGAGAGCGTTATTTTTTAGTAGTGGTGGATTGTACAGGACTTCTCAACGTTCAATAATAGAAAGGCCCCGCACAGTACCATTATTTCGTTTATGATTACTTTGTAAAAGATGATATTCGGATTTTACATTTATCCTAACAAGAGATATTAAGATGAGTATCATTTTTTCCAGAACGTTCAAAAACGCCTGGGCACTAAGCTTAAGCAACGCCGTAGCCGGTTCAACACTACCACTGATGCATTTGGCCGGGACCCTGGCGGGCAGTCGCTTGGCCCCCTCACCTGACTGGGCGACCGCGCCCATTGCACTGATGATTCTGGGGACCGCATCCAGTGTTATTCCCGTTAGTCGCACCATGCAATATTTCGGCAGAAAGACCGGGATCTATCTGTTTCTAACTGTTGGCATAATAGTGTGCGCCCTCGCGATGACTGCATTAGATATTGGCAGCTTTACATTATTCTGCATCGCCTCTTTTATCCTTGGCTCTTTTAATGCGACGCTGCTTCAAAGCAGATTTGCAGCCATGGAATCCGTCGGGATTGAAGATAGAACAACCGCCGCATCAATGTTCATGGGAAGCGGAATCATTGCGGCCTTTCTCGGCCCCGAAATAGCCTTGATTGGTAAAGATCTTTTTAGTACAGCGTATCAGGGTTCATTTCTAATGGCCGCAATGTGTATTGTAATCTCTGCTGCAATGCTCACTTTTTATAAACCAGAATCGCTGCCAGTAGCGCCTGAAGTAAAAACAAATATCGTCGCCAACAATCTGTTTCTGAATCCAACATTTTGCCTCGCGCTAGCCAGTGGTGCTATCGCCTATATTGTCATGTCCTTTATTATGACGGGTACGCCTCTCAGCATGCACGAAGTTCATGGCCATTCACTAATCGACACTAAATGGGTCATTCAAAGCCATATAGCAGCGATGTTTTTACCATCATTTTTTACACCGATTCTGGTTCGCTATACGGGCCTTAGAGGGATAATGTTGGTAGGATTAATTTTCTACTGTATTGCCATTGCCATCGGTTACTCTGACAACAGCACTCAAGTATTCTGGATGCAATTAGTCCTGCTCGGGATCGGCTGGAACTTTTTATTCATCGCTGGAACTACTCTACTTCCAAGCACTCATCACGAAGAAAATCGATTTAAAGCGCAAAGCATTAATGATCTTACGGTATTTTCGTTTCAGGCGATTGCTGCGCTCTCTGCAGGATGGGCACTACAGCTCATAGGCTGGCAACAAATGGTCCTTCTATGCCTAGTTCCTGTGGCGATAATGCTTCTAGTATTGATTTGGGAACGAATTAGAGCCGAACGATCTGCTTCAAACAGCTAGCTTTCGCCGCTGTAAACACAGCCGCTGGTGCAGGTTTCTTTTATCTCAATAGTACTTAGCAAAGGTAACTGGGGCTTTAGTTTTCCCCAAATCCACAAAGCAAGATTTTCACTGGTAGGGTTTTCTAACCCCTCTACATCATTTAGATAATGATGATCGAGTTGTTCATAGATAGGGGCAAAGGCTGATTTAATGTCGCCAAAGTCCATTATCCAGCCGCTGTCCTCGCCGACGGGACCCTCGACATAGATTGCTACCTGAAAAGAATGACCATGCAAACGGGCACATTTATGCCCTTCGGGGACATTTGGAAGTCGGTGGGCGGCCTCAATACTAAATTCTTTATAAATTTTCATTTTTATTCAATAAATAACGTGAATTAAGTCGGTATATTAGGGCTGTGAAGCTGATATGTATATAGGTTCAGAAAATGTTTGACAGTCACCCCCAGTTCGGTAGAATGCGTCGCTCTCTCAGGGGGTGGTTAGCTCAGCTGGTAGAGCATCGCCCTTACAAGGCGAGGGTCACAGGTTCAATCCCTGTACCACCCACCATTAGAGAATATGCTTTCACGGACCGGTAGTTCAGCTGGTTAGAATGCCGGCCTGTCACGCCGGAGGTCGCGGGTTCGAGTCCCGTCCGGTCCGCCATTAGCATCAATCAATCCTCTGTTTTTACAGGGGTTTTTTGCTTTAAGGTTCTTGTAAAAATCATTTAGGTACAGCTTTGGTATTTAAATTCCCCTCCCCCAACGTATTAGTAACCTAACTCTAGCCCTTATTTGACTGGATTGGTTCTTCGGCTATGATTAATGAACTATTCGATAAGGTGCCTCCAATGAAATCAATCATGTCAACAGTTACTTTTATCATGTTTATACTTTATCCATACCCGTAAAAGTAAATATCATTACCTATGAAAAAACTAATTCTAATTTTTACTTTTCTTTTTATATCCTCAGTTTGCTATTCTCAGGAGGTAACTACCTATTATTTTATTCGTCATGCTGAAAAATTACGGCTCGATAAAACGGATAAAAATCCAAAATTAAATTATGAAGGTGTAAAAAGAGCTGACGCTTGGAAAGAAGTATTCTCTAATGTAACGATTGATGCTGTTTATTCTACAGATTACAACAGAACTAAACTAACAGCTAAACCCACAGCAGATAGTAAAAATTTACCCCTGCTTTTATACCATCCGAACGATATGTATTCAGAATCTTTTCAGCACGAAACTAAAGGAAGATCTATTTTGGTAGTTGGGCATAGCAATACTATTAATGTTTTCGCAAATAAGGTCTTAGGAATAGAAAAATATAATCAAATTAGTGATGACAATAATTCAAATCTCTACATTGTTACTGTTATTAATGAAAAGGTTTCCTCTACTTTATTAAAAATTAATTAAGGGCAGGCTCTAATTAACCCTCCACAACCGTAGAGTCAACAATAATATCTATAGGATTAAAGGTCATCCTAGCCTAGCAATTCACTCCACAAACCCCAGTCTAATCTGCCCCGATGCTATGCGCTGTAAAGTATTCGGCGTTACAGTTTGAGGCACCTCGGTTCTATCTTTTAGAGAGCCTAAGGCGCCGGCATCAATGCCCCAATACATACTTCAATGTCGGCGGCAGAGGTTATTGTTGCATCTGGGGCGACAACACCATCAATGAGTGCTTCCCCCTCTAAACCGAACAAGTATCTCAAGGTCAACAGCCCATCTGTTAGGGCGTCTATTTGGCCATTGCCATCAATATCCGCAAGATCACCGAGAGTGGCAATACGGGATTCAATGTCTACCGAAGTGGTATACATTGCGTCAGCGCCTATGGTTCCAGCTATGAGTGCGTCACCCGTTAGACCAAACATACCTCTTAATAATAAAAGACCATCTGTGAGCGCGTCATATTGTCCATTGCCATCGAGATCTATTGATCCAGATGGAATGGTTCCTGCTAAAAATTCCTCCAAAGCCGTCACCCCATCATTATCGAGATCACTTGAGGCATCAGAGGGATCATTTAGATCAAGTCCGTAGAGGCTTTCCCAAGCATCGGGCATACCATCACTGTCTGAATCAAATGCGTACAGACTATTATTTGGATAAACATCTGAATTATCCCCTACTCCATCAAAATCAATATCTGTTGTTTCAGTCGGATCTAACGGAAAAATATCGATATTATTGGCGACACCGTCACTGTCGGTATCGTTGGTTGGATCTAGTGGCAACGCATCATTTTCATCACTCACGCCATCGCCGTCATCATCGGTATCGGCATTGTTACCGGTACCATCTGAATCGGTATCTAAGGTTTCAGTCGAATCTAATGGAAAAACGTCTGATCCATCAACAACACCATCACCATCATCATCAGTATCTTCGTTATTACCCGTGCCATCAGAATCCGTATCCAGGCTCTCTGAAGAATCTAGAGGGAACGCATCAGAGTTATCGGCAACACCATCACCATCATCATCACTATCGGCATTGTTCCCTATGCCGTCCAAATCTGTGTCTAATGCTTCTAAAGGATCTAACGGAAACGCATCAAATTCATTGGTCACACCATCACCATCAGTGTCTAGGAGAATGGTGATATCCACCCTGGCAACATCACTATCTAAGCGTGCGTCGTTGACCTTAAAGCTAAAGCTATCAGCTATCGCCTCTGCAACTGTGCTCGTATAGCTAACAACCTGGGGTATTTTATCGCCCGCCACGAGGTTCGAAATGGACGCATTGACGATTTGCAGTCCTCCTCCGATACCAAGATAGGCCGTTGCACTGTCGTTAGAAAGTGCAACGCCATAATTGGCCCCACTGGTGATAAATACGCCCATGGATGTAGGCGATTCATTGTCCCTAACATCTATTACTGAAAGGCCAATGTAATCTGCCACATAGACAAAGTTACCATCCGCTGAGAGGGTCAACCCCCATGAATATCCATCCGTATCAATGTTACTTAGCAAGTGTGGATTGGCCAAATCATTGATATCGATAATCTGTAATCCAAAGGAATCATCAGTGACATAAGCCGTCTTATCATCATTAGACAGCTGCACTGCTCTAGTTTCACCAGGCGTATCCTGAGTACTAATTAGAACCGGACTTGCAGAGCTAGTGATATCAACAATATCCAAACCAGCCGCATTAACCGCCACAAAAGCAGTACTTTCATCAGTCGATAGAGTAACGTTATAGGCCGTGCCTGAGGTAGCAAATGAACCCAACAAATTTGGACTTTGAGCATTGCTAACATCGATGATTTGTAAGGAAGAGACATCTGCCACATAGGCTATTGATCCATCGCTAGACAACTCTATACCGATAGCATAACCCTCAGTAAGAAAGTTACCTATATAGCCTGGATTAGATCTATCACTTACATCTATTATCTGTAGTCCGTTTGCCTCATCAGCCAAATAAACCGTATTGCTGTCGCTAGAGAGAGCCACATCAAAAGCTAGCCCGTCAGTATTTAAAGTGCTGAGTACAGCAGGTTCTGAGGCGTCGCTGATATCAACAATCTGTAGGCCCCCTTCGTAGTCTGCGACGAATGCCGTATTTCCATCGCCTGAAATAACCATATTAATGGCGATACTATCAGTGGCAACCGAACCGAATAAGCTAGGACTAAAGGAAGTAAAAGTTCCCTTCGAAGGCTCAGAGGCAAGATAATACGTTAGGTCATCATTCTCTGGATCTACGCCAGTTAACGTGATGTTCGTTGGTATTTTTTCCACCAAAGTTACCGCCTGCGCATTGGCTACTGGTGCCTCGTTAGGGTAATCACCGACATTAATCGCCGCTGCTCCTTCACGGCCAGAGCTAAGCGATCTCGTGATAACCAATTCTCCTGCAGCTGTCAGTACTGAAAATTCAGCGCCATTCCAACCATCGCCATAGGAATCAGACATTCTTAGGGTATAACGCGCATCCCCTAAACAAATCAGACCATTGAAAGGAGCAATACCCTCATATAAAAGAGCACCCGAGGCATCCTCTAGATACCAATTAATTTCCTCCGGCCAACTGCCGGCGGTCATAGCCACGAAATAAACGGTCGAAGAACAAGAGGATATTGCTATATTGACTGAATCAATTAATGTCTGGATTTCTTTTAATTCATCAAGAGCTGCACCCCCAGCTAACAATTCAATGGCTGTTTGATAGACCGTAATATTATTAGCATCAACATTGGTAAGCCCAAGGACGGAATTCAAATCTGCTGCAGAAATACCACTAGCATCTCCTGAATCAGCAGCAGCATTTAACTCACTCAAGGCAGTATTATTCCTATTCACGGAGTCGCAATCTTCAATAGGCTCTACGTTAGAGGACCCAACTGAAATTGAATCACCAGGCCAGCCTGATTTAGCGTCACAGTAACTAACATGAGTTAGAACTCGGTTACCAAAAAAACTATCACTCGCTAAAGAAGGTCTGTCACCCAAAAAACTCACTGCAAATAGTTTGTTGTATGCAAACGCATTTTTACCAATAACGGTGACGCTATCACTAAATGTCACAGAGGTTAGGTTGTTTGTTATAAAAGCATAAGCGCCAATAGAGGTGACACCATTAGGAATGGTGACCGAGATTAGATTGCTAGCTGCGAAAGCACCGTCCCCAATTGCAGTCACCACAATTCCGGCAATCGTGTCTGGAATAACTAAATTAGCAGCGCAAACATCCACACAACCCGTAACAGTTAGCTTTCCGTCAAGAGACTCTAAGTAGATGTAGGTCCCATCGCTGCTGAGGGAATCCATCCACATATCAACCGCAGCTACATTACTGTCAAGAGCCCCATCATTAACTTTAAAGGTAAAGGTATCAGTCGCAGCGTCAGCCACAATCTCTTGGGAGGTGTGAGTATAGACAACAGCTTGGGGAATAATATCTCCAGCGGTAAACATAGTTGGCGCCACATCAATAATCTCCAGGCCATCAATACCATTAGCAACGTACGCTTTAGAGCCATCATCTGAGAGCGCGACGCCTACTACATTTGATGTAAATCCTATCGCGGTATTAAATGATCCCAACAGACTAAGGTTTGAATCGCTCTCTATATTAATAATTTGAAGGCCTGACTGAGTATCAGCGACATAAGCTATCTTTTCATCGGGTGACAGCACAACATCTGATGCTGTGCCCGTGGTATCGAATGACCCCAATAAAATAGGCTCAAAGGCATAACTTACATCAACAACCAGCAGTCCTGCAGTCCCATCAGCAAGATAGGCAACGGCTCCATCAGATGAAACAGCCACATCCAATGTCTCTCCCAGGCTAGCCAATGATCCATATGAATAAAGATCGCTAGCGTCTCTTACGTCAACAATGAGTAGTCCAGACTCTCCATTAGCAATATAAGCTTTGTTGTTGTCGCTTGATAAGGTTACACCTGAGGCCTCGCCTCCTGTATTAAATGATCCCCATGAACTTGGATTTACTGAATCGCTAACGCTGACAATATGCAGTCCAGAACTGCCGTTAGCAACATAAGCTTTGGAGCCGTCAGACGATAGAGTTACACCTGACGCATAGCCATTAGTGTCAAATGTACTTAATAACGACGGACTGGACGGATCGCTCACATCAATAATTTGTAATCCATAAGACCCATCAGCAACATAGGCTAGGGAGCCATCGGCTGAAAGAACTACATCTAAGGCGTTACCCGCGGTATTAAATAGCCCAGATAAACTTAGATTTGCCGGATCGCTTACATCAATAACTTGTAATCCAGAGATGCCAACAGCCACATAGGCAGTGTTACCATCAGAGGATAAAACGAGCTCTATGGCTTCACCAGACGAGCCTAACAAGCTATTAGACGAGCCTAACAAGCTAGGCGCTAAGACACTCAGCTGCCCAAGCATGGGACTGTCTACCAAAGAATAAGTCAGAATCTGTCTTTCAGGATCTATAGCCTCTAGAACAACTCCGACAGGGCTTTGAGGTGTAGCTTTGACTAACTGCGGCACTGCGATAGGAGCTCTGTTAACGTAAGGACCATCGGTACTAATTTGCAGCGTAAAGTTATTAAGGCTTCCGCCATCTCCAGAATAAATATCCTCTATCGAAAGGATCCAATCACCTTGAGAACTCTGATCATTAAACAGATCTAGCGACCCTATCTGAGGCTTTAAAGTCCCTGATACCACTGGGCTCGATGATCCGCACACAAGGTCTGAGCCATCATCATCAAACGTAGCATTGATATCTGGTATTGGATAAAGATCTGGAACATAACAAGCTTCTTGCAACAGTGTTACCGTCATTCCAGTAGGCGATGTCAGGGTGACGATCAGCTCGGCAACATACGTATGAGAAATGTCAACGCCAACATTGATGTCAGTAATGACCAGATTTTCAGATATGGAAATGGTAGATGAAATAGAGTTAGGTTGATCGGATACTATCGTAACTGGTAAGTTTTGGGCTTGAAACAAATTAGGCGTAGTAAAGCGATACACGTTACCGGCAGTGGCCACACCACAACTATTAATGGGAGTCACACGCCAATAGTAATCAGTCTCACGCTGCAGTCCAGTCACCGATAAAAAATCAGTAACAACAATTGAATTAATGACAAGGTCACTAAACCCCTGATCGGTCGCAACTTCGACCTTGTAACTAACCGCATTATCCTGTTTTTGCCATTGCAGCGTGGTTTTCAAGCCATCAAGGACGCTCTGGTCAACTGGAAATGTTAGATTAATAGGCGTAAATGTAGGGCTATAGGTAGACACATTGAAGGTCACTGATTGAGTTCGAATATCTGATGTTGCAATGACATCAATAGGATAGGTGCCCGCCACAATGTCAGCCCCAGCCGAGAATATAACGTCGACAAGCGTATTATTCTCTGTAGCACTAATGGGGGAGAATCCAACTGATAAGTTGGACGGTGCATTTAAAGATGAGAAAATGGCCGTGTCAGTAAATGCTGTCGAGGTTTCATAGGTCAGCGATGCAGAGACACTTTCATTGTTACAGACGGGGTAATTAAGCTCGCTGTAAGTCAAAACAATATCATCACGAGTTACGCCAAAATTGCGTGTATTTATTGAATAAAAAATATTATTGGTTGGCTCAACACGCACCCGTGCAGTAGCACTAACAACATTTGGGATAGTCACATTATGACTACCATCGTTACTGACATTTTCAGCCAACACGTAGGGAAACGTCAGCCCACCGTCAGCTGACATGGTGATATTAACCTGCTCGGCGAGGATGGGCGCAACATTCGTCCCAGCAACGTTCCAAGTAATAGACTGAGAAGACCCCGCCAAATAGAGTTGGCCATCGCGTTGAGAGGTAATAGAGAAAGCTCCATCGTTATCGACAACGGTCACCTTTACTAGCTCTGAAGATACTCCGCCTCCGCCTATGGCATTGTCTCGCACCGTCAAAGCAAAATTAAGCTCTCTAGGAACATTCGATAAAGTTTCCCATGTTGAGGAGGTGTCAGGATCTTGTTGCGTAAGATTTCCAGCAAGGACACTCGACAATAATGGAAAATACCGTATCGAGCTCGTTGTTGGTGCGAGCGAACGGAAATTAGCCCCCTGAATATTATCTGGCCCAAAAACGTCACTAGTCACTAAACCGTCATCATACTGTTCCCAGGTATAGGTCAGTGCGTCCTCAGCGTCTGCATCTGTTGCATCGCCAATAAGTACAAAGGGCGTTTTTACGGGCACGGTATAGTCTGGAATGGCGGTGACAACGGGAATGTTATTTTTATTCGCACTATCAACATGGCATGATTGCGATTGGAGATAAGCCCAACTCTGCTGAATACTCTTATAGTGATAATAGTCATCAGCATCCTCTGCTATATCATCAGGGCCTGTTATGCCGGCATAACTCATAATGGTAGTACCACTGCCAGGCTCAACATTTGCTCCTGTGCCTTCTGTTCTCATCGAGAAGGTGTGATTAGCGCCCACTTGGTGACCCATTTCATGGGCTACTAGATTTGTAAAGATACTCCCCTCCGGCTGTCCCGAATCTGAATAGGCACTGCCTTTATCTGAACCATTGCAGACGGCGCCAATGGCTCCCGCATTACCGCTCATACCGGCACCCAAACTACTAAAGATATGGCCTATGTCATAATTATCAGTGCCGATGACACTGTCCAGATTGGTTTGTAATTCACCATTTAAACCATTTAGGTCATCGGTATAGGGGTCTGACTCAGCGTCAGTGTAAATAATGAGATCATTGTCATCGACCAACTCAAAAGTAATGCCTAGATCAGTTTCAAAGATGAAATTGAGTCCTGTGAGAGTCGTATTAATTCCTGCCAAAGCACCTTCTAAAGTACCTCCGTAATAATCTGAGTATTGACTACTTACTGATATCGCCAAACGATATTTAGAAAGAAAACTATCATCAGAAAAACGGGATCGACTAAAATTCTCATTTTTAAGGCTAAAACTGGGCTTTTGTTCAGCCTTAAAAGGCAGCGGTGTAGCGCATGAAAATGGGTTTCCGCCCTTCATCAGATCTAACTTGGTAAACACCGCATAGCTGGCGGTATCTCTTGCTAATTTTCGTATAGTGGTTTTTTCAGCCCCCTGATCACCCTCGATCATTGCGTCTATGCCGTCAGGCGATAAGCTAAAGCGCACCCTTACATCGGGATCATTAAGCGCCACACCTGAATAAGCCGTAATATTTGGAAACTTAGCGGCCAGAACGGGGGAGAAATTTGATTTTTCCCTCACCAAGAAGGGCATCATCTGCCCGCTGATATTGGGGAAGTAGACGACACTTTGATTAGGAGTATATTTGTTCGATTTTTGAAGCTCAGTCCTAAAATCGCCTTCATTAAGAGAGAAAAAAACCGATGATTGGGAATTTGATCGAAGAGTCACCCTATCGACTGACCCCTTTAACGTGCCTTGCGATTGCCAATAAGGTGCTTGGTCTTTGAATGCCTTAACATCTAGAGTTTCGTCGGCTCCATGGGCCGTTAGACTAGCAAATCCTAGTAGGGCCAAGATTATAAGAATATGTTTGTAGCCCGTCATCTTAACTTGCCCTTTAAATTCTTATTATTTTTATCCGCGGTTCCAAGAAATATGCCAAATGCCTATTAAAATTAACGAAGCTACCACACACTTTATTAAAAATTTTCACTGCATTTAGCAATCTAATTATATTAAAAAATAGAGCGCGGCGTCTTTTAAAAAGAGATGATCACCAGCAAAATTGTAGTAAATTTACTGGCCAAACGCATGCCTTAAAACAATGGTTTCAACACGATCCGGGCCCGTGGATACAACATCGACTGGTGCGCCTGTAAGCTCTTCAATTCGGCTAATATAATTCTTAGCGGCATCTGGAAGATCCTCTAATCGCCGAGCACCAACCGTTACTTCTGCCCACCCGGGCATAGATTCATAAACGGGTGTAATGTTTTCAAAGTCATCAGCATGCATTGGCATACCCGCATCATTGCCATCAGCATCTTGGTAGGCTACACAAACCTTTATTTCTTCTAGACCATCAAGGACGTCAAGTTTGGTCAGACAGATTCCAGAAATGCTGTTAACTCTGACAGCCTGACGTAAGGCGACAGCATCAAACCATCCACATCGACGCTCACGGCCCGTCGTGGTGCCGAATTCATGGCCTTTCTCACCAAGATAACGACCAATGTCGCAATGTAATTCAGTCGGAAAAGGTCCTGCGCCAACCCGAGTGGTGTAGGCCTTGGTAATACCCAACACATAGTCAAGATACAACGGACCAAACCCACTGCCAGTAGCCGTGCTTCCCGCCGTAGTATTGGAAGAGGTGACAAATGGGTATGTGCCATGGTCAATGTCGAGCAGCGAGCCCTGCGCACCTTCAAACAAAATATTATCACCAGCTTCTCGAGCATCATGTAAAATTTTCGTCACATCCGATTTCATAGGCAGTAAAATATGAGCCCATTCATTAGCGAGAGCCAGCGTTTCATTTAAATCAACTGGATCAACTTTATAGTACTCGGTGAGAGCAAAATTATGGTATTCAAGCACCTCTTTGAGCTTCTTGGCAAAACGATCCATGTTTGCAAGATCACTAAGTCGTAGCCCCCGACGGGCCACCTTATCTTCATAAGCGGGGCCTATGCCTCGCCCCGTTGTACCAATCTTTGCATTTCCACGTGCCGCTTCTCGAGCCTGGTCAAGAGCAATATGATAGGGAAGAATAAGAGGGCAAGACCCCGAAATTTTAAGTCGACTCCGGACCTCAACACCACGCTCTTCCAGCATAATAATTTCTTTAAGTAATGCATCAGGCGCTACAACTACACCATTACCAATGACACAACTGACGTGCTCGCGAAGGATTCCTGAAGGGATAAGATGCAGCGCAGTTTTTTTACCATCAATAACCAGCGTATGCCCAGCGTTGTGTCCTCCTTGGAAACGAGCTACCACTGACGCTCGATCCGTTAAAAGATCGACAATCTTTCCCTTACCTTCGTCCCCCCATTGAGAACCAAGAATGACAACACTTTTACCCATAAGACTTCTTACTCGACTTTATTAGATCACCCAATCGCCCGATTAGGACAAATTTTGAATAACATATTTGCCGTCAATATTGACCAATTGACGATCACATTTTAGCTCTACAAGATCAATGATTTGAGCCTGAAAACCCTGTACAACTCGATTACCCTGACTGCGCAACACAGCTACCTGATGATGACATTCTGGATCAGAGGTATAGGGTACAAAGATACCCGCCACCTTACTTTCAGGACGCTGGCCTTGAGAGACTAGAGACTTAAGATCAAAAGCAAACCCAGTCGCGGGACGCGCGCGACCAAAGGCTTCACCAACATAATCGTAACGTCCGCCATTTCCCAGCGCTTTACCATAGCCCTGAATATACCCTGCAAAAACGATACCGGTGTGATAGTGATATCCGGGCATCTCCCCTAAATCAATATGAATAGACACTCCCATCTTAGTTATGGCTTCTACCACTTGCTCTAACTCATAAATAGCCTGCATCACCGCGATTGGCGACCCTTTTAAGGCTTTCTTGGCGGCACCCAAGACTTCGATGCTACCTGCCAAACCTGGAAGGGCTTTTAGCCAGCCGCCCAGTTTCTTATCGCTAATATTTAGATTAATCCAATCACTTAATTCAGCAGACGCTTTTCGCTGCAATAGCTCGAATAACTGACTCTCGCTGTCTGAGTCTAAATGAGACCCTGCAAGCAATCCACGAAATATGTCCACATGACCCAAATCAAGATGCACTTGATTAACACCCGAGGTCTTCAAAGTCTGCAAAAATAGCTCAATAACTTCGATATCCGCGGGAAGGGCCGCTTCGCCAAACAATTCAACGCCGATTGATATAGGTGTTCGAGATTCTAACGGTCCTCGAGGACGAGTGTGCAACACCGTGCCCGCATAGCAAAGGCGGCTGGGACCTTGGCGACGCAGACTGTGGGCATCCATGCGAGCTGTCTGAGGAGTTATGTCTGCTCGAATACCCATCAAACGCCCGCTAAGCTGGTCCGTCACACGAAAAGTCATCAAGTCTAGATCTGATCCAGAACCACTGAGTAGCGATTCAGTAAATTCAACCATCGGAGGAATAACAAGATCATAACCCCAGATGTTATATAGATCGAGAATCTGGCGTCGCAGGCGCTCAACAACCTGCGCTTGCTCGGGCAGCACTTCGTCAACTCCATCCGGCAATAACCAACGATCTACATTTGACACATCAACCCCATAAAATTTGGCGATACTTTAGCTTAACGCCAGAAAAACAATAACAACAAGCCCAGTAGCATGCTGAAAAGGCCTATCAAACGCATGGTACTTTCGTCGACTTTACCCAATGTACTGGCCATATCCCGCCATCGTCTTGGCGCTAGAAAAGGCATTATACCCTCAAAAACCAACATGAGGCCTATCGCACGAATGATATCTTCTAACATGAACTTTGGTCCTACAATCAACATAAAAAAACCGGGTTTCCCCGGTCTTTAAATTTTAGCAAAATCGCCAGCAATGTGGCAGAGATTTGTGAACTAATTATCTTGTTTAGATAAGTAGGTAGTCCCTATTTTGCATCTTGATTGTTCAAATATTTAAAAAAATCACTATCCGGCTCAACTAACAAAATATCACCTTTATTAGAGAACGCTGACTTGTAGGCATTAAGACTGCGCATAAAGGCATAGAACTCAGCGTCTTGTTGATAGGCATCAGCATATACACTAGCAGCCTTGGCATCGCCTTCACCACGAAGCTCTTCAGAATCTCGATAAGCATTAGCCAATTCAATAGTGCGCTCACGGTCAGCTGATGCTCTAATTCGCTCAGCCTTTTCCTTACCTGTTGAACGCAACTCTTGCGCTTCTTTGTCTCGTTCCGCAGTCATTCTACGGAACACTTGGCTACTCACCTCAGGTGGCAAATCGATACGCTTGACCCTTATATCAACAATCTCAATGCCAAGTTCATCACGCACCGAGCTGTTTAAGTCTTGAGTGATATTTTTCATCAGTAAATCGCGCTCACCAGACACCACTTCGTGCAATGTTCTGGTACCAAACTGATTTC
>JABILI010000093.1 GCA_018654575.1 Porticoccaceae bacterium | reverse complement strand
GGGTGAACAACTGAAATAGTAATTTGACTATCGTTTTCACCGCCAAATAAGCGCCCAAGACCGTCACTCCGTCTCAAGATCTCAATGGTCGCATGACGACCCTCTTTGGTATAAACCAAAATAATCTCCTCAGCAACCGTTGAGGACACTAATTCCCAGCCCGAGCCTTGAGTAGAATTGCCGTAAAACACCAAATTACTCGCGGGGCTACGTTGCGACATCAAAACAATTCTGCCTGCGATTCCAGTTCCCGTGCCTAATATAACCGTGGGCTCTTTTTGAATATCAGCGTCAGGCGGTAACGGCATGTCGGCCAAAAGATAGTCAATTATCTTACGAGATTCAATCTGATAGGCATCATTAAAGAGGTTGCAGCCTGATGCGAGCATGACTAATAATATTAAGCTGTATCGATTCATAAACTTTAACACAGAGACACTCCTACACAGATATGTTGAGCTATATTCTTTCTTGACAAAAAGACTACTACAAATTCACCAAAAGAGACTTACATCAATACTATAAGCACTTTATCTATACTATAAAGTATAATATCTTCATAAAATAACAGTATTTCGGGATTAGTTTTTGATGCGAACTAAATGTTATTCCGCCTCTACTCAATTCTCAGAGCCAACTGTTGCTGAATCTCTTGGGCGATCAGCCATAATCGATCTTGCCCCCACAGGGCCAGCACTGGGGTTTTATCGCGATCTAAAAGGCGAAAGCTGGGAGCGCCCCATAACCCGCTGTCGTACATCGCCAAACGATTATCTTCTAGAGCTTGCTGCCATCCGTCCTGGCCGACACTCTCTTTAGCTAACTGCCAGTCTAAACCCGCGTTTTCGATGACAGACCTTAGGCCCCTGTCGTTATTAGTATTAACCCCATCAACAAATGCAGCGCTGAGAAAGCTGGACAGCAATTGATTACCCTTACCCAAACTACAGGCCCATGGATACAGCGAATAACACTGCCGCACAGGTTCACCAATAGGATCATAGAAATTCCCATAGGGCACTCCTGCAGCTCGGGCCTCTCTTGCGGTATCAGTAAATATGTAAATGCCCTTTTCAGTGGTCGCAGGAACACCCCGCATCACCATGGGTAAAATTGGACGGACATGCAGGGTAACGCCGGTGGCTTCTGCTAATGCTATTGCTCGATCAAACGCAATCGAAGTGTAAGGACTCCGAAGGGATGCAAATACCTCTAACGTCAAACTGCCATCATCACGCGAGTCACCCACAATTATCTCTTGTCTTGGAGCGATTAAAGGCATCTGCGGGTGCCTAACTGCACCAATGCTGGATAGACGGTCTTCTAGATGATACAAACGGTCTACACCCCAGTACCACTCGCCAGCATAGTAGAACATCGCACCAGAATAATGTTTGAGCTGCGCACGTCTGGCATTGCCAGCCTCTATTTTCTCTTGTAGATCTGATTCGGAGGCACAACCAAGAGCCTCAGCCAAGCTAGCTAGGGCATTATCATTTGAAGACCATAAGGCTTCACCAATCGGCTTGGCGTTATTAACAAACCCTTGTGCATCCAACGCAGCGCAGATTGATGTAGCCAGGTCAATGTTAGCCTGACTTGGCGACGGCAGATTATCGGGAAACGTCAGACCATAATAATGAGCTATTTTTGATGAATCGTAGCGAGACAGTTCGATCAACAATTCCGGTTCTGCGGCATTCGCCCCCAAAGGCCCACTGACTAGATGGCACTCTAGCTCGATATCATATTTTTCAGTCAGCGCCTTTAACATCTGAGCGGCAAGATGGCTGTAACCATCATCGACTTGATGGAAATATTCAACGACATGCATAGCTCCGCTCTTAACACGGCCAAGCTCCTCTTTACGCCGCGTCTTTTTGAGTTTCTCAGGATCGACTATGCTGGTCATGAATTTTGATGCAATCCAGCGCCTCAGCGGACTGGGATCCATAGTAGAGGTGCCACCCTGCTCTTTAAACTGATCACTCATTGCTTTATTCCTATGAACGTTTGTAGCTAGTTAGTTGAGTAAAGACTCACAACCAGTGCCCGCAAGTAGGGTATTAACCGTCTCCTGATCTCTCTGACTTAACGCCGTATATTCACTGTTAATCCATCCAAGGCATTTACCTTGATAGGCAAAAGTCTGCTGACTCCACAAACTGCCATCGATATCGGCTTTCCATGTCTTATCTCCGTTATCAAGTGCTTGGGCATTCGCTAACAGAGCAGGCACATAGACCCTGCCAACCTCATTGAGCAGCGCGGTTAAACTTGCCGGCACCTCGTCGACAGTGTTCCAGTCATTGCCTGTTATCTCAAGCCCACATTGGTCCTCCATTAGTGCCGTCCAAGCAACCACTCTGGGTGCCATAGCATGAGCAATTTTACGTGAGCTAGGATCAAACCCCACCAATTGGGTTAACTGCCCATAAATAGCAAAATCACAGGCACTGGGTCGCCGACCTAGGATAAAAGGTTGGTTTGCTAAAAGGGATTCCAGAGCCGATAAAAATCGTCGGTAACTCGCATCGATCAAGGGTGCAGTCACATCATTGGAGCCCACAACATGAAGACGACCTACTTGCCTATCAGTTATAACTGGCTTGAGCTGATTACATGTGTCGGCAGGCATATCTATCTTATGGAATAACGGCAGCAATGTGCCGGCATTATCGGCATCCTCCTCTAGAGCCCAGCGGTAATGGAACATATACTTGGTACACCACTCATCGGCGAAATCTTCTAGTAAGTAATCAATAAATGCCATCACAGGGTTAGTAGGAATTACTCGTCGATCAGAGAAGTCTTCATCAAGCCTACGAATGATGGGAGTAGAATCACACACTGCCTTTAATTCTCCAGAAGCATCGGGCAGCAAGCACGTCGGAAGCAAAGGAACTTTGGGTAATGATATCCCCATCTCACTTAAAACACTCCCAGGGTCACCCCATATAATACGATAGTCGATGTGGCGATAGCGCAACAAGGCGATCATTTTTCGAGTATAGGGCGACGGCGGAACACCAATCAAAATAAGAGGTTTAACTGCAGACATCGGGGCGTTTTCCTTTCGTGGCAAAAGACATGCATCATTAAGCAATATATTGACACACCTACTGCCATCATGTCACCCTTAGATTTTGTTGGCGATGTAAGGCATAACCATGATGATCAATAAACGTTTTATCACTCTGAGCGTAATCGCTCTTATAGCGGTGGGTATATATGCTAATCAGACCTCAATAATGCGACAAATTTTACCCAATGCTACTACTCGCTTATTCCAGTCAGATGCAATCGGTGATCTTGGTGACGGTATGCACGTCGCCCTCTGTGGCGCAGGTGGTCCCATGCCCAGTGTTAATCGATCTGGGCCCTGTGTGGCAGTGATCGCAAACTCAAAAATGTTCATTATAGATGTTGGCGTGGGTGGTTCTAGTAATTTAGCTCGAATGCGTCTAGATAGAGGAGCTATAGAGGGAGTGTTTCTCACACACTTCCATTCTGATCATATTGGCGGCTTGGGTGAATTAGCGATGAACCGTTGGATCGCAGGGTCGCATACGTCTCCCCTAGCCGTCCATGGCCCTAGAGGTGTTTCTGAGGTCATTGCGGGCTTCAACCAAGCCTATTCACAAGATGCTGTGCATCGTTATGATCACCATGGTAACGCTGTCGCGAATCTGAGCGGCAAAGGCATGGTTGCAAATAGCTATGACGTTCCCCATCTTGGTAAAAAGATAACGATCTATGATCAAGATGGCTTAACCATTGAGATGTTTGCAGTAGACCACAAGCCGATTTCACCTGCTGTCGGCTATTTGTTCACCTTCAAAGGCCGAACGGTATTAGTTTCCGGTGACACCACAAAAACATCAAATGTTGAAATTTTTTCAAATCAAGTAGATCTGCTAGTGCATGAGGCCCTATCCAAAGAGCTTCTGTCGGTAATGAGAGCCTCGGCAAAACAAGCCGGCAATCCCCAAATGAGTAAAATCTTTCATGACGTTCTTGATTACCATGCCAGTCCCATAGAGGCAGCTGAAGTAGCGCGTGATGCGGGGGTTGGACACCTACTTTACTATCACGTGGTACCACCCCTTGATATCCCAGGGCTGGAGGCCATCTGGCTAGATGGTGTTGACGATATTTTTACGGAATATACCCTAGGGCTAGATGGAACGCTGTTTACATTACCGCCAAATTCATCAGACATTATTAAAGTTCGATCCCAATTATAAGATTAAATGCCTGTTTACCAAGCAGTAAACTATAGAGACAAGTGGACTTATCGAAACGCTCGCTAATTGTTTAAGTGATGCAAACATGGCAAAATAAGGGACCGATTGCTTCGCGTCGGTCATTGGTCAAACCCTTACAAAGGCTTAATAAATGACTAAGTCGCAACCTGCCGGCCAAGCTCCACAGGATAAGTCAGATGGCAGATTACTGCGAAGCAAGAAAAGTCGCCGACTCATTATTGAAGCCAT
>JABILI010000086.1 GCA_018654575.1 Porticoccaceae bacterium | reverse complement strand
GAGCCGTATGTTCATAACTGATATCGAAAAAGCGCCCCGGGAACCGCTCTCGCCAAATCTCCATTAGTGCGCGATAGCGCAGGTGGTGCCGGGCCATTTCTTCCTGGTTGTAGCTGTGGAGGTAGGCATTGGCGAACAACTGTTTGAAGCTGGAGAAACAAGCATCCATCGGCCCGCGCACCAGGTGAATGATTTTGGCATTTGGCAGCGCTTTCAGAATCAGTGGGATCAACAGGTAGTTCTGGGGAAGTTTGTCCACAAAACGGGGAGTGGTACCACGCATTTTCCTACTGGTCTGCAGGTATAGCCCTCCGACTTTCTTCGGGTCCAGGTGCTGCGCTGCAGCCATTAGTTCTGAAGAAAAGCGCTTCGGGTTGGAATACTTGCTGAGCCTGCGCAGCGCCAACCCGAACTGTTGCAACTCTCCGGCCGAATGAACCTGGGAGTGGCTGGTCACGATACGTTCCACCAGGGTAGTCCCAGTGCGTGGCTGACCCAGAATAAAAATCGGAGAGCAGTCCTGGTTACCCGGGGGCATCTTGTCGAACCAGTCCCTGGTGTAGTGCGTCTTCAGGAAATCGAACAAGTCGATTTCCCCCTGTTCATCGTATTCAACGATGGTCCGGCGGGCGGCGGCGCCCCGACTGAAGGCATCAAAAGCATCGTCCCACTGCTTAAGGTCTTCGTATTCCTTGCCAATGGCATAAAGGTAATAAGCTTGTGCCCGGGGGTTGCGCTCATGTCGGGATGACAGGAATTGCATTTCCTCGATGTGTACAGTATCGGTAGCTTTACGAGCGCCGGACAGCCCCCAGTGTGCTTGGGGATTGTCGGGTTGAAGCCTGATAATGTCCTTAAAAATGGTGTTGGAGTTCTCGGTCTTTCCGTGAAATACTTGGTTATTGGCCAGGTTTAGCATGAACGGTGGGTGGTTCGGACGTTGGGTGTTGGCCCTGGCGTAGAAGGCCTGGGCGACCTCGTGCTCTCCCATCAGCGACAAGGTCGAGCCAATCAAGTCCAGCACCATCGGATCTTCTGTGCGAATACGCCGGGTTTCGCGCAGGGCTGAATCCGCGCGGTTCACCTGTCCATCGCTCATATAGAGCTTTGCCAAGTGTGCCCAGGCGGCTGCGTGCTCTCGGTCCAGCCTGACCACGGACTGAAATGCACTAAACGCTATTTTGCGATCTTTCGCCTCCAGGGCCACCAGACCGACCAGGAAATGGCCGGGGACCACTTCCGGTTGTAGCTGCAGCGCCTGCTGGCAACAGCTGCTCGCCTCCGCCAGATTGCCACAGGCAAGTGCATCAAAGCCCTTACTCAGGAGATTCTGCAATTTTTGGTCTTTAGCCAGGGATACGCTATCACTCATTTTGTGTGCCTGTGGTCAATGTGCGGATGGTTGCAGGTAGGCGATTAGGGTGTCGCCGCCCTCATAATTGGTGGCACTCATTATTGAGTCCAAGAACAGGTCGAACAGTTCAGCCTGGGAACCGATCCCGAGTTTGGCATAGGCGTGCTTGCGGTGCAAATTTACCGCTTCAACGGATATCGACAAGCACTCTGCCACATTCCTGGTGCTGTGGCCATGCAAAATCATATTGACCACCTTTGCCTTCTGCAGCATTGCGCCAAAGGGTGCCAATCCACAGAACAAATACCATCTGTACCTAGGGGTAGAGATGCATCAGCAAATCCAGGCGCTGCTCCATGGCTTTCAGGTTATTATGCGGGCCGATATGCATTTGAATGCCGGCGATAGAAAGTGGCGTCATCTAGCCACCTCTCCAATCCTGATTTAAAACGAAAGCGTTAACTGCGGCGATAGTTTTCCGCATAGCGGATCACTACTTCTCCCAGCACCAGCATAAAGATAACCCCCATGGCCACTGGCATCTGCACACCTTCGCCCGGAATGTAAATAAATAAAACAATGGCCAAGGAGAGCACCAGTATACAGGTCCAGGCGCACAGTTGAGCGACCAACAAACCTCCGGGGATTTTATAAGGCCGCGGGTGATCTGCATCGACCACGCGCATCCTGACGAAGGCCAGTAGCATACCCTGGTAAGGTAATAGGAAAATGATGGCGCTGAACGCGAACAAAGACCAGAACAGATCCTCATTTGAACCGGACATAAATCCGTACAGCCCCAGGGTGATGGTGCTGACAATTCCCATCAACACGGCGGCCCCCACGGGTGTAGCGCGTGTCTTACTTTCAATGGCGAAAATTTTTGGTAACTCGCCTTCCATGGCCGCTTCTGCAGCCGCCCGGTTGCAACCAAGCGCCCAGGTCACACCATTTGAGAAAAAGGTATACATCGCCGCTATGCCCAGCACCAGGACAATGGCCTCGCCTGCGGCGCTGCCGGCGAAGAAGAGGTTTAGGGTATCTACCAGTCCTTCCACCAGATTGATATGATCGGCTGGAATTGCGGCGAGTACCGCCATTGTGCCGAACAAATAGAGCACGATAATTATCACGCCGGACATAAAAATAGCTCGCGGTACATCCCTGGCCGGGTCATTCATCTCTTCACTACCGGCACTGACCAGCTCAAACCCTAGCATGCCGTAAATAATGGCGGGAATGTACTGCAGGCTATTGCCCCAGTCAGGTTTCAGCGTATCCCAAGTGAGTGGATTGGCCATGCCGTGGAGTTGTGTATAATTGATCGCGCCAGCAATCAACACTAAAAAAATAATTACTTTCAGCACGGCACCGAGATTGGGCACCCACTTGCCGACATCCAGGGTGATAATGTTGACTAAGACTGCCACCCATGTCAGCGTGATGCCGATAACAATCTGCCAGCCCAGTGACAGCTCCGGGAAAAACATCTGTTTGAACACACCGGCGAAGAGAATGTAAATCGCCGGCATCCACACCGCCGTATTAACCCAGTAACCCCACGTTGCCCGTGAAGCCCAGCGCCCGCCAAAGGCGTCGCGTATCCAGGCGTAAATACCCCCTTGCTCCGGGTAAGAACAGCCCATTTCCGCACAAATCAGTGCGAACGGAACAAAGAAGAAGGTGCCTAGAAACAGCCACCAGAATATGCTTGACGCACCGCCAGATGCGGCGGCCGCCAAGGTATCCAATAATAAAATGGCAGACACGGTAAATAGCACCATGTCGCGCTGCTTCAGGGTCTTGATATGAGTGACTTGTTCGGTCATAGTGTCTGCGTCCTGTTCTGGTGAGGTTTGTTGTTTTCTGAACTTTGATTTGTTGAATGTATCACCGCTCTAATATGGCTGTTACGCCCTGACCGCCAGCGGCGCAGATGGAAATAAGGCCGCGTCCTCTGCCTTTTTGCTCTAGTAGCTTGGCTAGCGTGGCAATGATTCTTGGTCCGGTGGCAGCAAAGGGATGACCAGTGGCGACACTGGACCCGTTTACATTGAGCTTTGATCGATCAATACTGGCTAGAGGCTCATCTAGACCGAGTTTGTCTTTACAGAAAGTGGTGTCCTCCCAAGCTTTCATGGTGCATAGGGCTTGAGCGGAAAAGGCTTCGTGAATCTCATAAAAATCAAAGTCTTGCAGAGTCAGGCCGGCTCTCGCCAGAAGTCTGGGTACCGCATAGGCTGGTGCCATCAGCAGGCCCTCGCTCTGCTCCCCTTGGCTGTAAAAGTCTACTGCAGCGACTTCACTATGGGTGAGGTAGGCTTGTACCGGCAAATTATTTTGTTGTGCCCATTCTTCACTACCCATAAGAACAGCTGCTGCACCATCGGTAAGCGTAGTGGAGTTGGCGGCGGTTAACGTGCCATTTATAGGGTCATAAGCAGGCTTGAGTTTGGCTAATTTTTCTAGCGGTGTGTCTCGCATAATGCCATCGCGTTCCACCCCATTAAACGGCCTCACAAGGTCATTAAAAAACCCGCGCTCATAAGCGGCGATTAGATTTTGATGGCTGTTGTATGTCAGTTGGTCCTGTTCCTCGCGACTGATGCCCCAGTCTTTTACCATTAATTCACAATGCTGACCCATAGACAGGCCAGTGCGGGGCTCAGCATTGGCTGGTAATAAGGGCAACATAAAGCTTGGCCGAATACTGGCCAGAGCCTTCAATCGTTGGCCTAAAGTTTTAGCACGGTTCAGGCTGAGTATCATATGTCGATATTTTTCATTCAGTGCTATGGGCGCATCACTAGCGGTGTCAGTTCCAGCGGCTATGCCAGATTCAATTTGCCCCAGAGCAATTTTGTTACCCACTAGAATGGCTGCCTCTAAACCTGTGCCGCAGGCCTGTTGCACATCGTATGCTGGTGTTTGTAGAGATAAGCCTGAGTTTAAAGTGGCTTCTCGTGCCAGATTAAAATCTCGAGAGTGCTTCATCACTGCACCGGCTGCCACTTCGCCCAGACGCTCGCCGCTCAGGTTGAAACGCTCCACTAGTCCCTCAAGGGTGGCGCTGAGCATGTCCATGTTGCTTGCTTGGCTATAGCTGGTATTTGAGCGCACAAATGGAATACGGTTACCGCCGATAATGGCGACTTTACGGATAGATGTCATAGCGAAGATCCCAACGATTACGGTTTTAAAGAATGATATTAACATCAATCCTAAATTGACTGCATACAAATACTATTGGCTAGGGTGCAAGATTATTTGTCATTTTGGCCAACAACAAGGCGTTGTAGAGGGGTAGAATAACGACCTTGATCAGTACAAAGTTTTGAGGAAATAACAAATGTCAGATAAGTATCTAGAGCTTGCTAATTCATCCTTGGGGAAAAAACTATTTGCTGCAGTGGGGCTCCAGTACCATCCTCTGGGGTCCCAAACGCGACCGCAGGTCATGTAGATACACTGGGAGTACGTCTCTTTTGCCGACTCAATGTCACCCAATTTATGCAGTGAGTTAGCCTTTGCCCAGAGGGCCATAGAGACGTCGTTTAGTAGGTAGTTTTGTTCGATTTTCTTTCTGTTCATGTCACTGACTTCACCAGTGCGCGGACAGCTGGTTTTGTCGTCATGCATCTTTTTCTGTTTGTGCCCGGCTTCGGGGCCCCACTGCATGAAACAGGCATCTACCGTATCCACGGCAGCAGCATATTGTTTGTCGTTAAACTGTTCGATAGCGGTCACCGCCCAAAAAGCTGAGTCACCCAAGTCGGGATTGGTTGAAAGACAAGGATCGGCCGGTGTAGTGCTATTGGCAGGGCTCTGAGCGAATGCCATGCCAGCCCATAGGGCCGCGATTAAGCAGGCTAGGAAAATACTTGTTCTCAAGAAAACTCTCCTATATTGTCAATGCTAAGTTAGTCACTGAGTCATAACTTTAACTCAATGTGCCTTTAAACATTAAACTCTTTCATGGTGTTATGGTCACTATGAGGTGACATAGTGGATATTTGCGATGAGAAGACCCTTTCGTACAATTTTGAAACGTAGCTCTTTGCTTTCAATGTCGTTGCTGGTCATCAGTTCGTGTGGGGGTGGGGGTGGTAGTGCGCCCGTCCCTGTTATACAAAATTCAGCACCGACTATCTCAGGAAGCACGTTAACGATCAGAGTTGGCGAAGCGCTAAACTTTACACCCTCTGCGAATGACGCAGACGGTGATAATTTGGTCTTTAGTATTACCGGCATGCCTGCATGGGCAACTTTTGATACAGCGTCGGGGTTGTTATCCGGCGCGGCGGCGATGGTTGATTTAGGCTCGATTTCTTCTATCACGATCAGTGTGTCTGATGGTCAATTAAGCAGCTCTATCTCTTTTGACTTAACCGTGACTAAACCTATTTTCTTTATCAGTATTGGCATTGACAGTATGGATGCTTATCGAAATATGGATGTTGAGTTAAGCGGCTGTTTTATGGCCCAAAGCGATACTGAATGTAACGAGGACGATGAGCTTCTCACCATAGCGGAAAACGGCCTGTTTGCCTTTGAAGGCGGTTTAGAGACCGGCGCAGCCTATGCCTTAAAAGTCGATCGAGACCCTGGACGACAAGAGTGCGCTTTAGATATTGAGGAAGGGGTTGTTGGGTCATCAGACAAGACTATTGCTGTTGCCTGTGAGGCAGATGCGTCAGCACCATTATTTGCTGTCGATAAAATGCATAAGATACGTGTGAGCATGGACGTCGATGAGTGGCATCGGTTTGTTTTAGATACAGAACGCGCGCGTTATAGCACGGGCGATGCCAATGGCAATATTTCTGAATGGACGTCATGGTCCCACAGTGAAATATACCGGCAAGTTGACTTTGAGTATCTGGATGCCGATGGAGCAGTGATTGAAAAATTTGAAAAAGTTGGCTTTAAAATGAAGGGCAACACCAGCCGACAATGGCCGGAATATTGGTATGACGAAGGTAATGACAATTGGACCGCTAAGCCTAAACGATTTAGTTTTGGCATTAAGTTTGATGAAGAATTTGATGAAGATGAGGGTGTTTATGCTTGTATTGATGCGACAGGCGAACCTGCTGCTGTTGATGGTGCACCTTGTCATTCTAGAGTCGGAAAAGATCATGCAGAGGTGCCTGAAAACGACAAAAGAGAGTTTATGGATGTGGACAAGCTCTCGTTTAGGTTCAATCGTGACGACCCGTCTTATCAGCGCGAACTTTTAGCCCATGACATCTTAAATTCTATTGGTGTACCGGCCTCAAGAGTTGCCCATGCCAATGTTGAGTTTCATATTAGTGGTGATGGCAATTTCTATGGAAAGTCGCTGCCTCGGACCTATAACATGGGTGTTTACCAAATGGTCGAGCAAATCGACAAGCCTTTTCTTAAGCGCTATTTTGGGAAAAACGGCTACCTTTTCAAGATTGGTGGCAATGCAGATCTAGCAGGGGCAGTAGAAGCCGACGTCAACTGCGTAGCTTATGAGGATACTGTTACCTATATAGATCCTCATTTTTGCCAAATTGGTGTTGAGAAGTCAGACCCTGACTCAAGAGAAGAGTGGCTTGGCACTGCGAATTATTTAAACCCTCAATTTGTTAATTCGGACATTAATGACGGTGGCGAAGATTCTCAATTTAGACCTTATAAGCCTGCCTATGACTTAAAAAGCAAAAAGAGCAGCATTGTTACTGGCAGGGCGTTACTGCAAGAGTTCATGAGTTTTGTTCAAGCCTATCCCAGCGCTTCGATGTTAGCTGAGCAGTTTGATATTCCTGGCTTTATTAAAGCCCAAGCCGCAGAGATTGCCTTAGGCGCTGTTGATCATTATGTGCGGGTTGCCAACAATTATTATCTTTATTTCAATCCCCTAACAGACCAATGGATTTACATGGTTAATGATTTTGATTTTGTCTTCAGAGATAGTCACGACACCTCTATAGGACTTCCGTCTTGGTTTGCGGCGTTTAGAGATATTGCTGGGACTTATGCATTTCCTTCGGCAGGCAAGGTTGATTGGGTTAGCCGAGAATTAGGAAGTGTTGATCCTATTTTGTGGGATATTGTTTTTTCTGAACAATCTAACAAAGAGGCCCTTTACTCAGACATTAAGTCGATACTTGATAACCACATGGATTGGGATACGGTAGGCCCTAAACTTGCTGCAAGAGATGCCTTAGTGGCAACCGCTATTAGTCAAACTGAAGCAGGGTTGCCAGACGGTTGTGGATTTATCTATAACGCTGCCGCTATTAATGCAGATGCCGGTGCGACTTTATGTGATGCCAGTGATATCTCTATAAAACAGTTTATTGCGTTAAGGCGCGAGACTCTGTATCAAGAGCTCCAAGAAAACGGTTTATAAGTCTGTTCTGCGTTGGCATGGTGACGCCCCTTCTACAAGATAGTGCGTTTGTTTTCTTTGTGGGCGAGAGGATTGGCCTCGTCTTCGGCTCTTAGGCGCCGGCCCCACTTGTTACGAAAGTGAGCGAATGCTTCATCGGCTGCGATGGAGCGTGGCACGAAGTCAGGGCTACGCTCAAGCAACTTTTGTTGACCTTCGATAAACACCTTGTCTTCCATAAAACCTTCAAGCAGAGATTCTTTGAGTGATGCCGAGATTGCCGAGTTGTCAATCTCCCAATTGTGTAAATAATTCCAGAAAAAGTGTGTGGTGTTCCGAGTTTCGGGTGTCATGAATTGGCAATTTCGATATTCGCGTACATTTTCACGACCATCTTTTTCTTTCCAGCCGACTGGCGTAAATAGCGTTTCCATCAGGAAGACACCAGGCAAACGCATTTGGATAATATTGGCGCGGTCCACAGTATTGCCCAGTTCTTCGTTCGGGATAACCTTGGCGTGGAATGGTGGGCTTGCGCTGTCGCGATCCCAGCGCTCCATCGAAAAGCCATCTTCCCCTTTTTGTATGTTTTCGGCCTGAGTACTATACGCATAAGCTTCTGAGCCGCCTAGGGTATTCGCGTGAACAAAGGCAACATGTGAAAAATCGGCTAAATTGTCGACAATCAACAACCAGTTAGCATCATAATGCAGGTATGCTCCTTTATCAAAGCCGCGCCAGTTTACTTTGTCACTTAAAGGTGGAAAGTCATAGATATCATTTTCGTTGGCTAGCTCAGGGTCGCCCATCCAAATCCAGATCATTCCGCCTTTCGCAACTACCGGGTAACTGCGAACTTTTAGTGATTTTGATACGCGTACCTGCCCTGGAATTTCGACGACCTGACCGTTCTCATTATACAACATTCCATGATACATGCACCGGATACAGTTGCCTTCTACACGTCCAATAGACAGCGGAGCTGCACGGTGGCAGCATCGATCATCCAGTGCGATATAGTTATCAGTCTTACCTTTATAAAATACCAATGGCGTTTCGCAAATGGTGCGAGCTAGCTTGTTCTCAGTCTCGGCGACCTCATATTCCCAAGCGGCGGCATACCATATGTTTTCTATAAAATATCGCTTCTTTTCGCTCATCTTTATTCCTCGGGTTACTATAATGTCAATCTTTAATAGCGCCTGAAATCGCAATATTCGTTGCGAATTTCAGACGCCATAAATTCACCAAATATGCCTCAATACTACTCCTAAGATCTAGAATGAATATCTAACGGTGACACCCCACCAGCGCGGGGGAGCATAAACTTCTTCAGCAATCCCTAATAAGCCCAAGTCAAGGTTATAGAGGCGATACATCTCATCTCCAGCGTTTTTCACCCAACCTTCTACAGTCCAATCTCCAGCGGCAGGAGTATAGGATAATCGAGCATTCCAAAGCATATATGAATTCTCAAATGACAATTGAGAATTAGTGGCTTCGACGAATTGATCATCATTCCAACACCCATCTACCTGAGCCGCGAACTCTCCAGCAGAAACATCCCACGCATATCTGGCAAGAAAGTTAACACTCAAACTAGGCTTAAACGGCCATATGCTATCCATACACCTGGAGCATAACATTAATATTTAATGTATTAACTGTAATAGAGTAAACAAAAATTATTTGTCAGCGATAATTACTCAGGAAAATTTAAGGTGCAATCCTTATCAGATGATCGGATAACGAAGTGGGACAGGATTCCAAAGAAACCAGATTATGGCAATTGAGAGCTAGACTAACTAGGTCGATTGAGCTATTCTAAATTAGAGCAATTGCTCTAGTTATAATCGTCACAATACAAGGGTCTCACGATGTACCGAATTGTTAGATATTTTAGTCATTTGTTGGTTGTTTTGTTGATGTTACCAGCCATGTCAATGGCGAGCAATAATGGCAACACTGAGGTGAGGTCAGATCTACCGCCCCTTCCGATTGAGCCTACAGGCATAGTCAAAGTCTTACCTAAGAAATATCCTGAAACATGGTTTTGGGTTCAGGATATCGCATTTGGGCATATGACGAGTGGTAAGGTTGCTTTGATAGATGCGGCCGAGAATACCCTGTCAAAGCAATATAAGGGGTCCATTGATAATTCTCTTTTAGGGAACTTGGTTCTAGGTGAGATCCAAAATGAAGTTTATATGACAGAAACTTTCTATAGCCGTGGTGTTCGAGGAGAAAGAACTGACGTCGTGACTATTTGGTCTAAGGATACGCTTGAACCAATCGATGAGGTTGTGTGGTCTAACACTAACCGCTACATGGGTCTTCCACAGCGCAATGCCTTGCAGTTAATTGATAATGAAAAACTACTATTGGTTTTTAATTTGAATCCAGCAACCTCAGTTACTGTTATCGATATAGAGTCGCGTAAGATATTAAATGAAATAGCGATACCAGGGTGTGCACTTATTTACCCCACGGGTAAGCGTGGATTTAGCTCTATTTGCAGCAATGGCTCCTTATTAAGCACTCAGCTTACGAGTGATGGGAAAATTACTAGCCAAAAGAGAACGATTCCATTTTTCAATCCAGATACAACCCCTGTTTTTGAGCATGTAGCATTGGTTGATGGATTTGCATATATACCTAGTTTTACAGGCATTATGCATAAAGTTAATCTGCAAGGTGATACCGCTAGTGTGGTTGATTCTTGGAGCATGGTCAGCAACGATGAGCTAAGAGAGAATTGGAGGCCGGGTGGCGCTGTATTTATCGACAGTGATGAGCAAGGAAATATCTACGTCATTATGCACCCTGACGGGCATGAAGGTAGCCAACAGCAAGGCGGTACAGAGATTTGGGTATTTAACAGTAAGACGGGCAAGCGTGTTTCTCGCTACCCCGTGCAAAGCTGGGCAATATCATTGGGCGTAAGCCGAGGTAAGACTCCGCTTCTTATGTTGACTAATGGTGAGATGCAGCAGGAAGTTTATGATGCTATGTCAGGAAAATATATCCGTACAATTTCTGCAGGTTTAGAAACACCACTCGTTATTATCGGTTCTAAGTAGGGGGCTGTATGTCAGTAATATCTCTTTTTATAAGCTTATTTTTTGTTTGGATGTTTGGCCTTTCGGCGTATCACAAATTTGCCAATATGAAACACTATAGTAATTTGATGACTAGCTACGGCATGCATTCACCTGCGCTGGCAACAGCGGCAGTGATTATACTAAGCGTTACTGAGCTTTCAGCAGTTATATTGCTGTGCATGGCGGTAACAAGGGATATTGGGCTCCTTTTGATTATTTTAATTTTGATGATCTATGCCACTGCAATGAGTGTGCAATTAATATCTGGCCACAAACGATTGCAATGTGGTTGTGCCGGGCCGAGTTCAGAGGCTGAGATTAGTTCTGTGCTGGTCTTTCGCAATATAACATTAGCAGCACTAGCATTTTTATCAATCGTTATTCCTGAGGAGCTGCCAAGCCAGTCATTTCAGGCTTTATGCTTTTCTATTACTGCTAGTATATTTATGGTGCTTGTTTACTTGTGTGTCCAGCAAGTCATAACTAACAGCCAGAAATTAATTCGATTAAAAAACATATAAGGCAATGACCGTGGAATTACTTGTTATTTCAAATATTGTACTCTGGATTGGTTTTTTTTCAGTGGTAATAATCAATATAGCGCTGGCTCGCCAAATTGGCGTTCTTTATGAACGTATAGCGCCAGCAGGCGCGTTGATGATGAATCAAAAGCTTGAGGTAGGCATGGCCTCGCCCGACCTGAGTGTTCCAGATTTGAATGGATCAATGGTAACGATAGGTAAGCCTGAAGAAGAAAAGTCACAATTAATCTTTTTCCTTTCCCCTAGCTGCCCTGTTTGTGATTCAATTTTGCCGGCTTTAATGTCAGCAGCTAAGGCAGAAGATCAATGGCTAGAGCTCGTTTTTGCCAGTGATGGTGCAGAGCAAGATCATACGAGCTTTGTCAATAAAAAAGGGTTAACTGCTTATTCCTATATTATTTCCGAGCAGATAGGTAAGGCCTTTGGTGTTGCTAAACTTCCCTATGCGGTGCTAATTGATGAGCATGGAATTATTGCCTCGATGGGCATTATTAATTCTAGAGAACACCTCGATAGTTTGTTTGAAGCGAAAGAAAGGAAGGTAGCATCAATTCAGGACTTTATCGCGCGTAAGCGCAACAGTGTTCAGCATCATGAGGCAGAGTAAATATGAAATTCTTTGATGATTTTTTTGAGAATAAAAGCCGGGAAATTGCCCAGTCAAGTTCTAGACGCGGAGTGCTAAAAAAACTAGGTGGAGCAATGATAGGTGTATCAGCTATCCCGCTGTTACCTGTTGCGCGGGCTGCAGAACCTGTGACGGCTAAAGTGCCACAGGAGGAAGGTGATCCAGCCTCTTGCGATTATTGGCGCTATTGTGCAGTTGATGGCTATCTTTGCGAGTGCTGTGGGGGGACTTATAATACTTGCCCGCCAGGAACTGAGATGTCACCCATAACTTGGATAGGAACCTGTCGTAATCCTGCTGATGGGAGAAACTATGTAATTTCTTATAATGATTGTTGTGGTAAATCAAGTTGCGGTAATTGCCTGTGTATGCGTGACGAAGGTGATCGGCCACTTTATAGGGCGGATAAATCAAATGATGTGAATTGGTGTTTAGGAACGGATAGCATTGTTTATCACTGTTCCACGGCTGTTGTAGTCGGTTTGGCCTTAGATAAATAATAATGAAATATGTGTTTTTGTTAGCTGCTTATTTTTTTTCTATGCATTGTGCTGCAAATGAAATAGATGAACAAAGGGCAAAATATAATTATCAAATGTTTTGCCAGGGATGTCATACACCAAATGGTATGGGTGGCGAGAGTGTGCCCCGCATCAATGGTTTTATAGGTAATTTTTTAACCTTCCCTGAAGGGCGTGAATTTTTAGTTCGGGTTCCAGGTTCGGCTTATTCCCCATTGAGCAATAAGGAGTTAGCCGAGGTGTTAAATTGGATGGTCATTAACTTTGGTGGCGATTCAATCCCCAAGGACTTTAAAAATTACACAGAAAATGAGATTGGTGCGCTTAGGTTAAAGCCTTTAAATGAAATTGATAATTATAGAAAGGAGCTTCTTTCTATAATTGGATTGTAGTAGTTAGTATAAATATAATAAGAGTATAAGTTCCATGAATAAATTCATCTCAATGCGTATTCTATTAACAGGTTTTTCTCTGTTGAGTTTAATGTCCCTATCGGCTACTAGTAGTTTTTCATCTGAGAGCAATATTGAAACTCTGATTGAAAGTTGTGCTGTGTGTCATAACGCAGCTGGGCCAGTGTCACCTAATTTGGCAGGACAAAAACGAGATTACATGATAGAGCGAATTAATATATTTCGTGATAAGCCAGACTTAAACGTTTCTATGTTTCCGTTTGTTCAAAATTTAAGTGATTCTGAAATAGAAGCAATTGCAGAACACTTTTCCTCATTGGAGTCTGTCACTTCAGCAAATGGTGATGCGGAAAAAGTAAAAAGGGGAGAACAGGCATCAGCATATTGTCTCTCTTGCCATGGTGTCAAGGGCAAGTCAGCAAATTCAGAGTGGCCAAACTTAGCGGGTCAAAATTCCTCTTATCTATACCAACAACTGAAGGCCTTTAGAGATGGGACGCGTGATAATCTAATGATGAAAACTATTGTTAAGGATTATGATGATGAGTACCTAAAAGCACTTGCGTCATATTATAGTCAGCTCAAGCCGTAATTTTTCAACTACGATTTAGATAGATTCACCGATGAAACCATGGCCATATTGCATGCACAGTTTTTATTGCGTACACCATAGTGATTACTACTTTGGATAGAGCCATTTTTGCAAAATTACTGGTTTGGCGGTCTTCCATCGTAATGGCGATGCTTGGAATTTAACGGCGCTTATGCCCAGCGTTAATTTGGATGAAGTCAAACGAAAAACGACTATGCCATTCAATGTTAGCTTGGCTTCTGTCGTATAAAATGATGGGGTTGAGCTGAGTTTGAGCAACCCAGAGAGCGCGCTAGAGACGAAAAGAACAATAGAAAGCGGTAAAAAATTGTATTTGACCGTCTATTTTTCGTCGAAGTCGATGGTGACGCGATCGCTGATTGGGTGTGCTTGGCAGGTAAGAATAAAGCCTTCGGCGACTTCTTCGTCGCTTAATGAATAGTTGAGGTCCATCTCAACCTCTCCCTCCAATACTTTCGCCTTACAGGTTGAACAAACACCACCTTTGCAGGCATAGGGCAAGTCCCTCCGTGTTTTTAGTGCGGCATCTAGCACGGTTTCGCCGCCGCGAGCTAGATTTAATTGGGTTCCCTTACCATCGATCATGACTAATACTTGACTGACATGTTGCTGTTCAGTGAGGCTAATGGGGATTTTAGTCTCCGGATCGATTTTTTTGAGGTCGTCTGGGGCACCAAAAAGTTCGCTATGAACATGTTTTTGCTCGACGCCTGCACGCAAAAAGGCGCTTCTCGCCGACATTACCATTTCGAGTGGACCACATAAAAATACATCATCGATTTCCTTGGCATCAATTAGTATGTCGAGGAAATGATCAATCTTTTGCGCATCGATACGGCCATGCAGCAGTTGCGCACTTTGTATCTCGCGGCTCAATATATGAAATACCTGAAGTCGCTGCGGATAGCGATTCTTTAGCGCGGCGATGTCCTCTAAGAACATAATGGTATCAGTACTTTTATTGCCATAAATCAGCGTAAAGTGACTGGCTGATTCAGTCTCTAAAGTTGTTTTTAAAATTGATAGAATTGGAGTTATTCCGCTGCCGGCAGCCACGCCGACAAAGTGACGCTCGGCTTTGGGGTCGAGATCGACGAAAAAATGCCCAGCGGGCGGCAATATGCCCAGTTTATCGCCTAACTTTAGTTCACTGTTGGCCCAGCTAGAAAAGACCCCATGTTTAACTTCTTTGATACCAACGCGTAGTTCAGAGTCTTGGACACTGCTGCATATCGAGTAATTACGGCGCACTTCTTTTCCGTTTAGGTACTTAATCAACGTCAGGTTTTGCCCTTGTTTATACCGATACTTAGAGCGCAGCTCTTCGGCCACCTTAACCGCAAGGATAATGGAGTCCTGCGTGCCTTGAACAATACGTGTAACAATTGCCTGATCAATCATGGAATTTACCTAGATGGGCTTAAAGTAGTCAAACGGTTCGAGGCAGTCCGCACACTGCCAAAATGATTTACAGGCGGTAGAGCCAAAGTGACTAACTAGCTTGGTGTTAAAGGAGCAGCAGTTGGGGCAGGCGACGATCACAGTAATGTTTGGATCCTCTTGTGAATCATCCAGTAAGCTGGTTTTGCATGGCGGGGCGATACCATATTTACGAAGTTTTTCTTTTGCCTCATCGCTCATCCAGTCGGTGGTCCAAGCTGGCGATAATACTAGAGCTACCCGTGTAGACGGATAGTCGTGCTCAGCCAGCACTTTGGTAATGTCATCGGTAATGTGGTCGATCGCTGGGCATCCAGAGTAGGTTGGTGTAATTGTCACGATGACAGTATTATCCTTGATTTCGATACCGCGCAAGATACCCATCTCATTGATGGTCAATGCAGGTATCTCTGGGTCGGTGACGGTGTCTAGTATGCTGCGCACACGGGACAACTCACTCTCGGTGTTTTGGTTAATTAACCTCATAGTCCTTTAATCACCACTGGTGGTTGGGCATGCTGCGCGGCAGACTTTGCATTTCTTCCAAAAGATCACCCAGATATTCGGCATGCTGCCCCTGGCGACCGCCTACGATAGCCTCACCGGCGACGGGTTTACTCAAAGTAGCATCGACTAATAGCGACGATACCTGAGAATCCCAAGTATGCTTCAAAGCCTTGAGGTCGACACCTGTGCCGAACTCTAGCATACGCTGGTCTAATTCATCGGGGATAAACATTTCTGCGGTGAATGGCCACACAGCCGCTATTGCATCTTGCATACGCTGGTGACTGACCTCGGTGCCATCGCCTAAACGTTTGATCCACATCGAGCTGTGGCGGTTATGATACTTCACTTCTTTGATAGACTTGGCAGCAATAGCAGCCAGTGTTGTGTCGTTTGATTCAGTCAACTGCTCGAGAAAAAGCAGATGCCAAGCATCATACAAATACTGTCGTGCGATAGTGTCGGCGAAATCACCATTTGGTTGTTCGACTAATAGCAAGTTGGACCATTCGTGCGAATCGCGCATAAAAGCTAGATCGTCCTCATTAACCTGTTGGTCGCATAGACTAGCTGAGTATTGGTAGAGCGACCGCGCCTGACCAATTAAATCTAAGCCGATATTGGTTAGACTGATGTCTTCCTCTAAGTCGGGCCCGCGCGCCGCCCACTGGCAGAGGCGTTGGCATAGCACCATCGAGTTATCCGCTTGGCGCAGGGTGTACTTAAACAGGTCGCTTTTGCTCGGAGCTGGTGAGGTATTCACATATGCTCCAATTCGTCTGGAAGGGAATAAAACGTTGGATGCCGATAAATCTTGTCTTTAGAAGGATCAAACAAGATCTCTTTATCGTCTGGATCTGATGCAATAATCTGGTTGGATGGCACTACCCATATACTTACCCCTTCAGATCGACGGGTATAGAGATCGCGAGCATTTTGCAGCGCCATTTCGGCATCCGCCGCGCGCAGACTACCTGCGTGTTTATGATCAATGCCTCGGTTGCTACGGATAAAAACTTCCCATAACGGATAGTCTTTTTTGGATTCCATATTATTCGCCTATGTGGTCTTACAATGGATCTTGTGTTGTCTTGGGCCGCGATATTTTGGCGCGTTTTTCAGCGTATGCGATGGCGGCATCACGCACCCATTGTCCATTTTCATGGGCTTCTCGCCGGTTACTGACCCTCTCCTTATTACATGGCCCGTTACCCTGAATGACTTCGAAAAACTCTTCCCAGTCAGGCTCACCATACGTGTAGTGTCCAGTTTCCTCGTTCCAACTCAGATCATTGTCGGGAACAGTCAAACCGAGAATATTAGCTTGGGGCACCGCGATATCGACAAATTTTTGCCGGAGTTCATCATTTGAGAATAATTTAATCTTCCATTTCAAGGACAATTCAGAGTTGGGCGATTTATCATCGCGCGGACCAAACATCATAATAGAGGGCCACCACCAACGATTGAGAGCGTCCTGCGCCATTTGCTTTTGTTCGGCGCTTCCTCTGCACAGTGTTAGCATGATTTCATACCCCTGACGTTGGTGAAAACTCTCTTCTTTACAGATCCGGACCATGGCCCGCGCATATGGGCCGTAAGATGTGCGGCATAGTGGTACCTGATTACAGATGGCAGCACCATCGACTAGCCATCCGATAGCGCCCATATCGGCCCAGCAAGGCGTAGGATAATTGAAAATACTCGAGTACTTCATTTTGCCGTTGTTGAGCTTTTCCAACATATCGGTGCGATCGGCCTCAAGTGTCTCGGCTGCGCTGTATAAGTAAAGGCCATGACCCGCTTCGTCTTGGACTTTTGACATCAAGATAGCCTTTCGCTTTAGACTGGGTGCACGCGTAATCCAGTTACCCTCGGGTTGCATGCCGATGATTTCTGAATGCGCATGCTGACCTATTTGCCTAATCAGAGTTTTGCGATAGTCATCTGGCATCCAATCGCGCGGTTCGATTTTGCGGCCACTGGCGAGAAGCTCTTCAAATTTAAGCTCATCTGCTGAAAGAGTTTTACTATTTTGGTTGGCTCTCATCGCACACTCCGCTTATTGTAGACTGTTGGCAACGCCCGTAAGGACGTCGTATTGAGCGCAAATTTCACCATTCTGGTTGACGATGGTGGTATCCCAGCGCACTTCCCCCCAAATTTCTGTCAATCGATCTTTTTTCTGTTTGCAGGTGAACTGTACTTGAATGATATCGCCTGGGTAAACCGGGGTCTGAAAGGACAAATTCTCGAGTCCGGTATTGGCAAGAACCGGCCCTTCGCCGGGCCAAACAAAAAGTCCAGCTGCTGCAGAAATTAGCAGGTATCCATGGGCTACGCGGCCATCAAAAAACGGGTTTCGAAGCGCCGCTTGATGATCCATGTGGGCGTAGAATGTGTCGCCCGTTAACTCGGCAAATGCCTCGATATCATCGAGCGTTATTTCGCGTTTGTCGGTGACCACGGTATCGCCGATTTCAATCTCTTCAAAATGCTTTTTAAATGGATGAACATCGCTTATCTTGCGCGTAGCACCTTGCAAGTGCACGCCCGTCACTGCGCTCAGCATATCGGGTGACCCCTGCAGTGCAGTGCGCTGCATATAGTGTTTAACGCCGCGCACACCTCCTAATTCCTCGCCACCACCAGCGCGGCCGGGGCCGCCATGAATCAACTGTGGTAAGGGAGAGCCATGCCCAGTTGATTCTTTGGCGCAGGCATCATTAAGCACAAGCACGCGACCGTGGTGGGGCGCCATGCCGAGGATGACTTGGCGCGCCACATCAGGGCTGTTGGTGATCAATGAGCCGACCAGGCTACCCTTACCACGGGCGGCGAGTTGCACTGCATGCTCGTTATCGACGTACGGGATAATAGTACTTACTGGCCCAAAGGCCTCGATGTCATGGGCGCTACTGTGATCCGGATTCTCCGCTAGCATTACCACGGGACTCATAAATGCACCTGTGTCTGAGGAGGCATCAATTGGCGTGATCTGGTCTGGATCGCCAAAGATGATACGGCTGTCAAGGCGCAATTGTTGAACTGCACTGCGCACATCTTTGCGTTGGCGCAGACCTGCTAGAGCGCCCATACGCACAGACTCGTTGTCCGGATTTCCCACATTGATTTTGCCAAGTTTATCGGATAGCGCTTGCGTCACTGCATCGACTTTGTTGTCCGGCACAATAGCGCGCCGTATAGCGGTACATTTTTGCCCAGCCTTCGTTGTCATCTCTCGCACAATTTCTTTGATAAATAAATCGAATTCAACGCTCTCAGGTTTGACATCACTGCCCAGAATGCAACAGTTTAGAGAGTCGGCCTCCATGACGAAACGGGTGGATTGCTTGGCGATGACTGGATGCTGTTTAAGCTTTAGGCCGGTTGCGGCTGAACCTGTAAAGCTGACTATGTCTTCATAGGTTAGGTGATCTAGCAGGTCGCCGACGCCGCCGCAAATCAGCTGAATGGCGCCGGCTGGCAGTATTTCTGATTGAACCATATGCTGCACCATGATTTCGGTCAAAAATGCTGTTTGACTACCGGGCTTGATGATACAAGGAACACCCGCTACAAGAGCAGGGGCAAGTTTTTCTAACATACCCCAACAGGGGAAATTGTAGGCGTTAATGTGCACCGCAACCCCCCGAATGGGAGTGTAAATATGTTGTCCAGTAAAGGTGCCGTGGCGCGATAGACTCTCTTGTTGACCATCGATATAGATTGTACTGTTGGGCATCTCGATACGCGCCTTGCTGGAGATTGAAAATAGAGTGCCAATTCCCCCTTCGATATCTACCCAAGAATCACTCCGGGTCGCACCGGTTGCTTTGGAGCATTCATAAAATAGTTCTTTGCGTTCCATTAGGTAGAGGCCGAGTTGCTTGAGCATCAGCGCGCGTTGGTGAAATGTCATTTTTTGAAGCGCCGGGTTGCCAACATTTCTGGCGTAGTCAACCATGTCTTGGAAATCAAGGCCGCCGCTGGATATTTCTGCGACAGGCTCGCCGGAGATAGCGTTGTTAAGTATCACACCCGTCTCGGAAGATAGATGCCAGTTATCCATTGCGTAGTTTTGAAGTTTCATAATTTAAATACCGTGCAGCTTAGCTACCTGAAGTTTTAGCATCATGCTGTGTTGTTTAAGTGAGAGCTGTCATCGCGCACATATGCGTGTGAATTATTATTTACTGCTAATTGCCATACATGATACAAAAATATCATAATAAGTCAAAAAAAAGTATCAATAAAAGCTTTCTTCGATTATTCTTTGTGCGATCGTATGGTTAGTTAGTTAGAGAATTTAAGAGCCTAAATCTGCGATTGATGACGCTAGCGAGGCTAAAAGATAAACCTAAACCTAAACAGGGGGGGTGTTTGGATGCATAAACCAAAGTACCAAAATATCGAATTTTCCATTGTGGATGGCCTCGCTAAATTAGTACTTAATCGGCCGGATCGATTAAACAGTTTCAACGCGGAGATGCACGTCGAAGTCAAAAGTGCTTTTAAGCGACTCGCAACCAAAGGAGCGGCGAGATGTTTGTTGATTACCGGCTCGGGACGGGGCTTTTGCGCGGGCCAAGATCTCAGCGATAGATCGGTCAGCGGCGGTGATCAAGCACCTGATTTGAGCGCGTCGATCCGAGATAATTACAACCCGCTGATTCGCGCCATCACCGCGCTTGAGATGCCAGTTATTTGCGCGGTCAACGGCGTCGCCGCAGGCGCCGGGGCCAATATTGCGCTGGCCTGCGACATCGTCATTGCGGCCCAGTCGGCAAGCTTTATCCAGTCGTTCAATAAATTGGGGCTGGTGCCGGATTCTGGAGGCACTTGGATGCTGCCGCGGCTCGTAGGGCATGCGCGCGCCATGCGCCTGTGTTTGCTGGGAGAGAAGGTCACCGCGTCTAAAGCGCTAGAAATGGGCATGATCTCACAGGTC
>JABILI010000062.1 GCA_018654575.1 Porticoccaceae bacterium | reverse complement strand
TCGCCTAGTTCGCCTAGTTCGCCTAGTTCGCCTGGTTCGCCTGGTTCGCCCGGCAGTAATGATTCTCTTGGGGATCTCGATCAATCTCTGGATGATTCGCTCGACGACTTTGATAGCACTGTCGCAGGACAAGGATCATCTAACAAGCCCGCGCAAATAGATATTCTGAGTCCCAGCGGGGCTAGCAGTATTGAGTCTGATAGCGACCAGCGTCCCTATGAATCCGCGGAGAGCATTGCGGAGGGGGATTCTGACATCGAGGAGCGAGCGGCAACAGGTCCTGATTCAGACAGTGATGGTGAAGGGGGTGGCGATGGTAGTGGTGGTGGCGGACAATCTTCAGGCAATAATAGCTCAGAATCTGGTGAAGCTATCGTCGTTCAACCCCTACCAGACGATATCGATGACGGCCAAGGGGACGATATTGTTTTGCGTCAAATAAGGGCTGCCGCCACTCAAGAATCTGATCCCGCGTTGCGAGAAAAATTATGGGATGAATACCGACGAATCAAAAATGGAAACTAAGGGACAGTTAATGAAATTTATGCCTCACCTTTTTGCACGCGGTTATTTATTGAGTCGTTTACCGTCTCATTTGTTACTCGTCTCTATAGTGGCGACTCTGGCATTAATGGTAACCACCCAAAGTGCTATCGCAGCCATCGATAAAGTTACCTCCTCTACCCCTCTGACGATTAAAACGCCATCGCGTCCTATGGCCGAAAGTGCTCTTCTTGATGTGGGAATACCCACGCTCAATGACGGCCTTAGCCTAACCGACGAAGATGACACCGTATTCCCTGAAGTTCGTTTTGCTGAAGCTATTTATTTCTCCAATCAACTCGCAAAGGTTATGGAAAAAAGTGGGGCCTGGGGCGCTATTAGAGTCACGCCTAATGCTCAAGTTATTACTGACGTCTATATCACAGGTACGATTATTCAGTCAGATGGCGAGGCCTTGGAGCTGGATGTTGAGGTAAAAGATACGAGCGGTAAAAAGTGGTTTGCTAAGACCTATAAAAAGATTGTGGGTAAATTAGCTTATGATAGAAAGGCGAAAACAAATATTGGTGATCCCTTCCAGAATGTTTTTATCCAGATAGCGAATGATGTCTTGATCTATCGCGAGAAATTTTCTGACAAAAAAGCGGCTGATCTGAGGACTATTTCTGAACTACGCTTCGCCGAACTATTTTCCCCAGAGGCTTTTAATGAGTACATTACGCCTGGCCGAAACGGTATCTTGGAAATACAGCGGTTACCCGCAGAAAATGACGGCTTATTAGAACGCGTAAAAAAGATAAGAGAACGTGATTACTTGTACATTGATACGATGCAAGATTATTACGATGGTTTCTCCCAACAGATGCACTTTGCCTACCAAGAGTTTAGGCAATCCTCCTACGATTCGGTCGTCAAGGCACGGCAACTTAACCGACAAGGCAATCAACGCATTATTGCTGGTATCGGCTCTATTTTAGCGGGTATCTATGGTCGAAGTCAGTCTGAGACATCTACCGAAGCCTATGCGAGCTCTGCCACTGCAGCGGCGGGTGGCTTTATCTTAAAATCAGGTCTAGAGAAAAAACAACAGTCTGCTGCCTATGATGAGAGTGTCGCTGAAATGGGTTCTTCTTTAGAGGCGGAGATTGCACCCCAAGTGATCGCCTTAGAAGATCGAACGATAACCCTTACCGGTACGGTGCAAGCGCAGTACACACAATGGCAGGAGCTTATGCAAAAGATCTACACACAGGAACGAGGTGCCCTCTAAGGCCTGACAGACAATAAATGACCAATAAGCCCTCATTGAATAATCAAAATAAAACTCAAAGGTTAGTCGTCATAACGCTACTTGCCTTAGTTGTAGTCGTTTTTATCGTGCTTCCTAACTACGTTTCTGATCCTTGGTTTGTGGATGATAATCAAACCGATTTTACCCCGCCTTCGAACACAGTTAGTCCTTCAGCTGCTGCCGAAAAAACCAAGTATCGTCAAGATGCTCAGTCAATTTTAGCTGAGATTATCAATGTTCGTGACCGGTTAAAAGAGCAAGCGGTTGTGCGTTGGGGAGACTTGGAATTTCGTCTTGCCTTGCAAGGTGTGGATCAAGGAGATGAACAATATCGATATGGAGACTATCAAAAGGCAATTGAAACTTATCAATTATCTCTAGATCAACTGAAAGATCTTGAGTCTGTTGCACAACAAGAACTCGTCGAGGCCAAAAAGCTGAGTCTAAAAGCTATCGAATCCGCTAGTGTGACTTCTGATGTTGAGCTTGCCGTTGATAGAGCTGAACTCGCAATAGCCATAGCTCCCGATGATGATGAAGCTCAGATATTGGTTAGTCGAGCAAGTAACCTCTCCCAGCTCATTACATTACTGGCTGAGGGCCGATACTACAGTGAGCAAAACGATTTAGGGTCTGCGAAAGCTGCCTATGAGAAAGCCGTCGCGCTAGATCCTCAACACATTGCCGCTGCCGCCGAACTTCTCACAACAAAACAATCGATCACTGAAGAAACCTTTAGGGGCCATATGAGCGATGGTTTCGTCGCCCTAAATAAACTCGACTTTGAGCAAGCATCAACAGCCTTTAACCACGCTGGTGTTATTCACCCTAATCACCCAAGTGTGCAACAAGCTCTAAATCAAGTGGCCTCTGAACAATCACAGTTGTTAGTAGATCAACAGATGATCCAAGCAGGCACGCTTGCCCAGCAAGAACAATGGCAAGGGGCCTTAGCTATCTATCAACGGCTGCTGCTAACCGATAATAGCCTGACAGAGGCTAAGGTTCGTAAGGTTTCGGTTTCAGTGCGCGCTTCTCTTGATAGGCAGATTATCGCCCTCCTCGATGATCCCCTTTCTCTAGCTGAATCTCGCGCTTTCTATAAAGGTCAAACGTTACTTGCTGATGCCAAAGGGTTTGCAAACCCAGGCCCACGCTTAAGCCGCCAAATTGATCAATTAGATAAAGCCCTGCAAGCTTCTCAGATACCCGTAGCGGTCATTATTCAATCAGACAATCTCACTCAGATTAGCGTTTATAAAGTCGCTAATTTAGGTACCTTGCAACAAACTTCTATTTCATTGAAGCCTGGCCTCTATATTGCTGCAGGACAACGCGCTGGCTATAGAGATAGCCGGGTAGAATTTGAAGTTTCTGAGCAATCTCCAACCGGACCCATCGTGGTTATTTGCTCAGAAAAGATATAAGACTAGGGATCTCTGAAGCCTTTGGACCCATTGGGTTTGTGACAATTACGAACAAAAGCTGAGATCTGAAACCTGTTTATTGCGTATACTTTAAATAACAAGAATTGATCTTCTTTAATCAGGAACTTTGGCCTAACAAAGAACAACACAATATGACGGATCAAGACAATAAAAATAAGCCCATCACGAGTGTCGATTTCAGTCCGATAGCTACGGGTTTGGAGCAAAAATCTGCTCCTGTCTCCTTAGGAATGAAGATCCTAATGGGGCTTGTGACAGCTGCCATTATTATTATGGGCTACCTTTACTCAGCCAAAGCGGTTATTTTCAATGTTGATCCTATGGATGCAAATATTGAGATTAAAGGGCTGTCATTCCATATTGGTGACAACTACCTCCTGCTAAAGGGTGATTACGCCGTTACGGCTACTTATCCTGGTTACTACCCGTTGAATTACGCACTGACCGTGAGCGACGAAGATAATCAAGAGGTCGCTTTGGAACTGAGCCCACTTCCCGGCAATCTAGAGGTCACTTCTGACCTATCAACTATAACTGTCACGATGGACGGGGAAACTCTAGCAACGGTTCCAGGGTTACTAATGGGCATAGATCGTGGTCTTCACCGTTTTACGTTTAGTAAGCGTCGCTACTTTCCTCTCGCCAAAGAAGTTGATATTCAAGGGTTAGATATTACGCAACAGATCAGCCTGGTATTGCAGCCAGCCTGGGGGCAGATGCTATTCACGTCCAAGCCCTCGGGCGCTACGGTTAGTATAGATGGAGAGACCGTAGGCAAAACGCCAATGACGACAGAGGTTTTGGAAACCGGCAGTAAACTCACACTAGATTACCCTGGTTACAAAACCTTCACCAAAGCCGTTACCCTCAAAGCGGGTACTACCGCTGAACACCCCCTAGTGGTATTAGATGTCTCAGATGGCACACTCAAGATCGCAACGATGCCCGAGGGAGCAACCATCACCTTAGATAAAGTATTTTTAGGGCTTTCGCCCTTAACGGTGGATATCCCCCCCTTTAACAATCAAACCCTCGAGTTTTTCCTTGATGGATATTTAAAAGCCAACAGGACGATCAAGGCCGAGCCGGAAAAGATCTCAGTCATTGATCTTAGGTTAAAGCCCAATATTGGTAGTATTTCTGTGAGGGTTAGCCCTGAGAATGCAAAAATAACAGTGAATGGACGCTCACTGGGGGCAGGCAATCAGACCCTCTCTTTACCCGCAAAACCCCATAAATTAGAGGTTAGCATAGCCGGTTACGAAACACAGACCGTACAGATCACTCCGCGCCCAGACCAGCAGCAAGATCTAAATATTAAGCTGCTAACACTGCAGCAAGCCTACTGGTCGTCACGGCCTAAGGTCATCAAAAGCTCGGTGGACTCTGAATTAAGGTTATTCCAACCTGACCAATCCTTTACTCTTGGTGCCCCCCGCAGACAACCGGGGCGTCGGGCTAACGAAGTTGAACGGTTAGTTCGGCTAGAGCGCCCCTTCTATTTAGGATCTAAAGAAATTAGTAATGCTCAATTTCGACGCTGGAAGGAGGAACATAGTTCAGGCGCCATAAGAGGCATGAGTCTGGATATGCGGAATCAGCCTGCAGTCAAACTAGATTGGGAAGAAGCTGCCCTGTTTTGTAATTGGCTGAGTAAGAAGGAAGGCTTGCCAAGTTTTTACCAAATTCAAGACGGAGACGTCATCGGCTCTGATTGGCAGTCCCACGGTTATCGGCTACCCACCGAGGCCGAATGGGCTTGGGCCGCCAAGATTGATAATAAGGGTAACACCATCGTGTTTCCTTGGGAAAATGGCCTTTACCCTCCGACGGGTGCCGTCGCTAATTACGCAGACAAAAGCGCGTTGGGTTTTCTCCCTTTTACCATCGCAAACTACAATGACAGCTATGCAGTATCCGCCAATATCGGTAGCTTTAGTCCCAATATTAAAAGTCTCTACAATATGAGCGGTAATGTCGCAGAATGGGTTAATGATTATTATGAGGTACGACTCCATCGAGGAGAGCCTATAGTAGACCCAAAAGGAGCTGAGTTAGGGAACAGACACGTGATTCGCGGAGCGAGTTGGGCATTGGGGTCTCGCACAGACCTTCGCTTAAGTTTCCGTGAGGCTGGTAGTAGTGGGCGAGTCGATGTAGGCTTTAGATTAGCGCGCTATGTTGATAAGCCAGGAGTCACGCCATGAGACTAGTATTAGCACTCTTAATGTTGCCCTTGTTGAGTTATAGCCAGCAACCCACTGAGCCCGCAGATCCCTTGGTGGTGGTTGATTCATCAGGGACAAATCTAGAGGTGCCGGACACTGAGGTATCATCAGAAGACCAAGAAGCTACTGACTTTAAACCGACTGAGGAGATCTCAGAAGATTTCCCAATCCCACTTCCTTATGATATCTAACCCCAAGAATATAAATTTCACAGCCAAGAGAAACAAGGGAATAGCCAATGAAAAGCCCGACAGATAAAACAACCAACGAAATGTTTTTCCAGCTAATTGCGTTGCTGTTGTCGATTATTATTATCCATACTATTTTTGTTACCGTCGTCAGACCCAATGCTGAGAGCACGATACAGCGTCATGCAGAAATGGCTGCCGCGGGAGAAGAATATGAAGTACCTCGGTCTTTCTTTATTGTGATTAAAGATTTAGAACAGGAGTCCTGTTTTATTTTAATGTTTTGGGCTCTATCTATTATGGGTTACAAAACTCGCACTGCTATTCGTGAAAAAGCGATGCTCGACTTACCGCTCGTAAGTATTGCCGAGGGTACTCGGGTATTACCAGATGACGCAGGTCAATTGGCACGGCCACTACAGTCGCTGCCTGCAATACAGCGCGGTTATCTTTTGCCGCGCGCACTTCAAACCGCTCTTTCTCGCTTTGAAGTGACCGATAGTGTGCAATTTGCGGCGGAGGCGGTCAGTAATGTTTGTGATACAGAAAATGATCGGCTTGACTCAGAGTTATCAATGATTCGCTATATCACTTGGGCGATACCCTCTATTGGTTTTATCGGTACTGTGCGTGGAATCGGTGCTGCACTAGGGCAAGCGCATGAGGCAATGCAAGGTAATATCGCTGGCGTTACCAGTAGTCTAGGCGTGGCCTTTAATTCAACGTTTATTGCTCTTCTCATTAGTATGGTTGTGATGTTCTATATGCACCAGTTGCAGTTGATACAAGAGCGTCTGGTGCTAGATTCCCAATCCTATTGCGAAAATAATTTACTTCGCTTTTTAAAAGCTAAATAAGTATCGGACCGCAGATGTCACTGGCTGTTTTAGAACTCAATGATCAGGCGTTGCTCATTCATACCGAGCAGGGCCAGTGCATCAGTGAGCCTGGTTTTGCCCAATTAACAAGCAAAGGCATTGAGACCGGTGAAGTCGCGCGAAGCATAGCGTGGCGTTCACCCCAGGCGAGCTTTAATCAGTACTGGCGTCAACTCAACCAGCTACCACTGCCTAGCAGCCAACGCTGGGCACGACATAACGCTGATATTGCATTTGCTCAAATTGAGCACCTCTTGAGTGCGGTTGACGCGCCGGAAAAATTAATTCTTAGTGTTCCCGGAAGCTTCTCCGACGAACAAATGTCATTACTAACAGGGTTAGTTGATGCATCTTCAAGTCAACTGCACGCCGTAATCGATAGCGCCCTAGCCGCTGGATTGGATTGTCAGAATCAAACTTGGATCGTGGAATTACAGCTTCATCAAACAGTTGTGAGTCTTATCCAGCCTCAAAATAAGGGTGATCAAGGTTCAATAGACATCTTGCAGCAAGAACTTATTCCCGATCTTGGCATCATGACAATTTACAACTCAGTTGCCCGACATATCAGTAACAGCTTAGTCACCGATTACCGCTATGACCCCTTGCACAATTCCGAGGGCGAGCAAGCTATTTATGACCAGATACCCACTTGGCTATCGACTTTAGCAGTTAAGCCGGACATCACCATTAGCATAAACTCCCCCAAGGGAGAGCTTCCCTTGATATTACATAAAAATGAAATAGAAGAATTAATTGAAAGTCGACTGTCTAATCTGACTGAAATTCTTGAAAGCGCTGAAAAAACTGACGTGGTTTTTACGCATAGTGGAGCCATTATTAGCCGGCTAGCATCTCGCTTTGCAGCTGCACGGCTACTCAGCGCTAATCAGGGATGCCAAAATTGTTTTTCAGTCCAGCAGAAAATCGCTTTAGAAAGTGAGCAATTGCATCGTATTAGATCATTAAAGACGGGGTTATTATTAGATGAAATGACGATCAATAAAACCCATCAATCGAGCTGTGCAACTCACTTACTACATAACAATCAGGCATGGTCGCTGACAACAGCGGTTAGCCTTTATATCAAGAATGATCAGCTCTCTTTCAAAATCGGGGCAGATAAAGACGCGACGCTAGCTGTCATAATCAAAGATTCAGAATTCTGTGTGCTCTATCAACAACCCGGCAATAAGGTCTCACTACCTAAGAACTCTCAGCCCGGCGGTTCAATTGTTATTGCGGGCCATCAAGTTAACTTAATCGAGGTTAACCATGGTTAAAAAACGGCGCAATATTGCCTTCAGCTTGTCCTTTCTCGATATCATGGCCTGTGGTTTTGGTGCTGTAACACTCCTGTTTTTGATCCTGCGCCACAACGCCACTGAAGTAATAACCCCAGATGAAAGTCTCGCAGCTGAGGTTGATCTATTACAAATGGATATTCAACAGGCCACGGAGGAGAGAGTTGTATTACTCAATAGTTTAGAGAAGATTAAATTAGACCTAGTGGAAGCACAGGGCTTATCCGCAAGAGTCATTACAGAACTGGAGGAGAAAGAGAACAGTATCCAAGAAGATCCCAATAATATGGACAAGCTTCGCCAGCAAGTTGAACAGTTAGAGGAAGAAACTGCTCAGATGGAAGAGATTGAATTTGGTGATTCAGTGAGAAAATTCAGTGGCGATGGGGTTAGACAGTATCTTACCGGCCTCAAATTAGGCGGTGAGCGGGTACTTATCTTAGTGGACGGGTCTGCCAGTATGTTAGCCGATACGGTGGTAAATGCGCTGCGAAGACGAAATATGGACGATGACCAAAAAAAACAATCAACGAAATGGCAGTGGACAATGCGCACGGTGGAATGGTTACTGGCACAGTTACCACCAAGTAGTCGCTATCAGGTCTATATTTTTAATGCAGAAGCAACTCCAGTCACCCCAGATAGCGACGGTATATGGCTTGATGCTGCGGACTCTTTGGCTCTTGAAACATCAGTACGCGATCTTAGTGATTATGCCCCTAACTCCGGTACCAGTTTAGTCAATGCATTTAGTGTCTTATCCAGTTTTGATAAGCAGCCTGATAATATTTTTCTGCTCACAGATGGTCTGCCCACCATGAGTGAATCCGCGCCAAAAAAATATATGGTTACTGGTGGTCAACGACGTAAGCATTTTAACGTTGCGCTTACTAAGATTCCTGTGGGTATTTCGGTTAATACTATTTTATTCCCCATGGAAGGTGACCCTGAGGCAGCGGCACTTTATTGGCAGTTAGCTTTAGATACTGAAGGCGCGTTTATAGCACCATCCAGGGATTGGCCGTAATGAGATATTTAGAGGGTATCTTTTAATGAAAAAACAGCGCAGAGAACTGCAAGAGGCGAGCATTTCCTTTCTGGATGTCATTAGCTGTGGTTTTGGCGCTATCGTGCTGTTACTAGTCATCGCCAAAGTGGGAGATCCTTCGGCTCTAGAAAATGCCGAGAAGAAGTTACTCGGGTCAGTCAAAAGTTATCAAGAGCGCTTATTTGAAATAAGGGGTGAATCCGTTATTTTAGATCAGCGTTTAAAGTCGCGTAAACAACAACTTTCCGAACTTTCCGAACGGGTTGCACGATTGAAGGAAAAACTGGCCAGTGTGGCTAAACAGTCTGACCAACTGTCGCAATCCCAAATTAGAGAAAGAGAGCAATTGCAGCTTGTGCTGCAGGTGTTAACCGAAGAGATGCAAAGGCTTCTTGGGCCTGAATTCCAACAGAAAAATAAACTTGTG